>DAHVVD010000008.1 GCA_027328265.1 Microcaldota archaeon | reverse complement strand
GTCGAGAGCACCTTTATGCCGTCTTTTTCTACAGGAGTGAGAGGATAATTTCCACCAAGTTTGTCTGTCATTCCCAGGAACATCGTAACGTTCGGGCAGTCGATATCAGCATCAAGAAGGCCTACTTTGTAGCCCATATTCTTCAGCGTGTACGCAATGTTGACCGCCATGGTGGTCTTGCCCACGCCTCCTTTTGCGCTATATACTCCTATCCTGTGCTTTATTCCAACAAGTCTCTCTCTGATTCTCTTCTTCTGGTCTATGACCTTGAGTATCGAAGGGTGTGCCCTAAGCCCCTGAGAGTCGCCTCTCTGTGCCTCCTCCACAGAATCACATGAAGATTGGGGCTAGAAGGCATATAATGATTTGTATACCGAAAAGGGAAAACGACGAAACCGCTTGTCAAAGAATGCCACAAAAGCTATTTAAGCCTTTAATACCAATATAAACCATCTGAAAAATTAGCCCGATTTTGTGTGTCTAATTATAAAGTGATAGAATGTATCCAAACGTGCAAGCTTATGACAGAGGAGTGATGTTCAATCCCGACGGAAGGCTCTTCCAGGTGGAGTACGCAAAGGAAGCGGTAAGGAAAGGAGCCACAGCAATCGGCATGATAGGCAAGGATAGCGTTGTCTTCGTGGCACACAAGGTTGTCACAGAGCCGCTCGCAATCCCACCAACAATACAGAAGGTCTTCAAGGTGGACAACCACATAGGAGCCACATACAGCGGACTTGTCGCCGACGGTCTGCATCTGATAGACGTTTCAAGGAGCAGGGCCCTTAACCACAAGCTCATATACGACGACTCGAAGGCAGTAGACTCGCTCGCCAGGGAAATCTCCACTTACATGATGCAGGCAACTCAATACGGAGGCCTCAGGCCATACGCAGTCTCGCTCCTTGTGGGCGGCTTCGACGACGCGCCAGGGCTTTTTGAGATAGAGCCAGGGGCTTCTCTGCTCGGATACAAGGCAGACGCCATAGGATCAGGCAAGAAGGTGGCAACCGAGATGCTCATCAAGGAGTACAAGGACAACATGAGCACAGACGACGCAATCTCACTGGGAGTCAAGATAATAAAGAAGATATCAGAGGGCAGACTAACTTCTGAAAGCCTTGACATAGGCTGCGTAGAGGACGGAGCTGGCTACCGCCTCCTTGCGCCAGAAGAGCTCTCAAAATACCTGTAGATTTTTATGTCAAAGACAGTAGTGGCCAAGTACTCAGTTAACGGAGAGGAATTCGAGATGTTCGTTGACTCTGACATGGCTTATGAGTACATAACAGGAAAGAGGAAGGATGCCCTTTCTGTTCTTGAGTCTGAAGAGGTCTTCAAGAACGCCAACAAGGGAGAGAGGCAGACCCACGAAAAGATCACAAAGATATTCAACACAAGCGACATCTCCAAGATAGCTGAAATCATACTCAAGAAAGGCGAAGTGCCCATAACCACAGAACAGAGGCACAAGCTTGTCGAAGAGAAGAGAAAGCAGATAATAAACATAATAGCGGTGAATTCAATAGACCCAAGGACAAACGCGCCACATACCGTCGTGAGAATAGAGAACGCGATGGAGCAGGTGCACATAGTAGTGGACCCATTCAAGAACGCCAACGAGCAGGTAAACGATGTCATAAAGAAGATCAACATCATCCTGCCTCTCAAGTTCGCAACGGCCCACGTAGAAGTGGAGATTCCTGCATCGTATGCAAACAGGTGCTACGGCACCCTGAAGCAGTACGGGCTCAAGTCAGAGGAGTGGCAGAACAGCGGCTCTCTGAAGGCTGTACTCGAGTTTCCCGCCGGCCTTAAGCAGGAATTTTTCGATAAGATAAACGGCCTCACAAAAGGCGAGGCTCAGATAAAAACAATGTGATCACATGAAGAAACTAGTAACTCCAGGAGAAGTGCTTTCGGACAAGCCGCTTAGAATAGATAATTCGTTGGTTGAGGAAGGCAAGACAATATCCACCATAATGGGAATGTACGACGACCAAACAAGCTCCCTTATCCCAATAGAGGGCCTCTGGTACCCAAGACCTGGAGAGAAGGTGATAGGAGTGATAGAGGAAGCGAGGCTGAACACCTGCAATGTCGCCCTCAACGCGCCCTACAAGGGAATCATAATCCTGAAATTCTCAGAGGTCAACATGGTGAACAACGACATAATCGAGGCCACCGTGAAGGAGCTTGACAAGACAGGCACCATAGTCCTCTCTAGGCCAAAGGTGCTCTATGGAGGCAAGATAATGGCGGTCAAGCCGTCTAAGGTGCCAAGAATATTGGGCAAGGAGAACACCATGATAACCCAGGTCTCGCAAAGCACCAAAGCGAGCATCTCGGTGGGAATGAATGGCCTTGTCTGGGTCAAAGGGGGTGATGTGGACCTCGCCACAAAGGCGATAAACCAGATAGTCGAAGAGGCGCACGTATCAGGGCTAACAGACCGCATAGCGGCAATGCTTAAATCAAAACAGCAGTGATGATGTGGAAAAACTAGAATTGCTTATAAATGGAAAGAGGCTTGACGGAAGAGCCATGGACGAGCTTAGAAAGATCTCGATAACGGCAAGCCCGATAAGGAACGCCACCGGCTCTGCCTACATAGAATGGGGGAACAACAAGATACTTGCCGCGGTCTACGGCCCCAGGGAGGCGCTTCCTAGGCACACAGCAGACCCTGACAGGGCCGTAGTGAAATGCAGATATACAATGGCGCCTTTCTCTTCGCTTGAGGAACACGGAAGACCGGGAATGAACAGGCGAGCTATAGAAATCTCGAAGGTGACAAAGGAAGTATTCGAAAATGTGATACTGCTAGACCTCTTCCCTGGGACATCAATAGACATCTTCGTCGAAGTCTTGCAGAGCGACGGCGGCACCAGAGCAGCAGGCATAACCTGCGCGTCTGTCGCGCTTGCAGCCTCAGGCATACCGATGAGAGACATGCCATATGCAGTTTCAGCCGGCAAGGTTGGCGAGACAGTCATACTAGACCTGAACAAGATAGAGGACAACTACTCAGACGCCGACATGCCAATGGCAATCAACCCAAGGAACAAGGAGGTTACCTTGCTCCAGATGGACGGCGAACTCACAAAAGACCATTTCAAGCAGGCGGTAGAAATGATACTCAAGTCAGGGGAGGCAATAACCAAGCTCCAGAAGGAGGCTCTCAGGCTCCCCTACGAGAAAGCCCAGGAGAGATACAACAGGTGAAATTATGAACATAACAACGATGACAAGGCAGTACATAACCGAGAGGCTAAACAACAAGGTGCGCGAGGATGGGAGAGGGATGCTCTCTTACAGAGGAATAACGATAAAACCAGGATTCATACCAAACGCCGAAGGTTCGGCAGAGGTGAACATAGGCCACACAAAAATAATGGCGGGCATCAAGATAGCCGTAGGCACGCCAATGCCCGACAAGCCAGAAGAGGGATCGATGATGACAGCCGCTGAGCTTCTCCCTCTTGCATACCACAAATACGATGCTGGACCACCAAGCGCCGAAGCTGTCGAGCTATCAAGAGTGATAGACAGAGGAATCAGGGCAGCAAATGTTATAGACATGGCGAAGCTCTTCATTGAGGAGGAGAAGGTATGGAGCGTCTTCGTGGACATCTATGTCCTTAATTACGACGGCAATCTCTTTGACGCAGGCACAATAGGCGCCATGGCCGCGCTGCTCACTGCCCGCATGCCAAAATACGAGGACGGCAAGGTGATAAGGGAAGGCAATCTCGGCAGGCTTGAGATAATCAACACATGCGCCTCGTCCACCTTCGCCAAGATAGGCAAGACTATTGTACTGGATGCCGACGCAAATGAGGAAGACTTCTCCGATGCGAGACTGACAATAACTACCGATGAAAAATACATAAGGGCCATGCAGAAGGGCCTAGGAGGTTCCTTCTACACAAGCGAAGTGGAAGGCCTAATAGATACCTCTTTTGAGAAATCAAAGGAGCTGATAAAGAGGATAAAAGAGGCAGCAAGCGGCGATTGAATGGCTAACAAAAGCATAAGATACGGGGTGAGTCTCAGGAAGCGAGAGGAGGCAGTTGTAAGGCAGCAGAAAGCAAGGTACAAATGCGCCTCCTGCGGCAAGCTCGCAGTGAGGAGGCAGGGCACAGGCATCTGGCACTGCTATTACTGCAACGCCACATACGCTGGAGGAGCCTACACGTTCAAGACAGCGGCAGGAGAGATAGTCGACAAGCTCCTGGGAAGAGGATAACGCCAGAAAGCAATAAATATGTCAAAGAGGAATAAAATAAGCAAAGGATCGCATGGTAAAGATAAACTACGCCCCAATAGAGGAGTTGGTCATACACGAGGCCGTAGAGGTCCAAAAGGACGACCTCCTGCGCGAACGCGTGACTCCAGCAGGAACGATGCCCCTATACTGGTGCAATGGCATACTCTTCAGCTTCTCCTCCCTTCCTCTGACTGACGAGATAGTGAAAGACTACCTCAAGGGCAAGGTACACTGGCTGGAGATACATTTCACAAGAGAAAACAAGTATGTTCCTGTCCTAACGCTGAGCGACGACGAGTACAAGGCCACTATGAGCATAAGGGTTATAGACACCAGCAGCTCCTCCCTGCACATGGAGGTGGCAAACTGGCTCAGGTCAAGGAGCAAGGCAAAATGAGATGATAAACATGGCTTACGTATGCATACATTGCGGCAAGGAGATAAAATCCCTGGAAAAGAACTCTACAAGATGCCCGTACTGCGGCTACAGGGTAATTGCGAAGAAAAGATCCTCTCTATCAAGGGAGGTTTCAACCGACTGACTATTCCCTGCCGACTATTATCGTCTCTGAGATTTTCTTTACCCTCTTAAAGGCAATGCTGTTCTTCTGGATGTCCATTCTCGGGTTGTTGCTCTTGAGGAGCTTGTTTGGGTCCGTAAGGAGGAGATGCGAGACTGTGCCATCCTCAAAATTAAGCATTACTCCGACAACCTCCCCGATAACCTTGCCGTCGTTTGAAATTATCTTCTTGCCATAAAGCTCTGAGATGTTTATTACCATTTGATTACCTACACTAACCTGCTTATCCTTTTGGAAGCAAATATTCTTATTACATATTCATTGAGCGTCTTTATAAAAAGTTCGCCGTCCTTCTCCTTTTCCTTGATTTCGTCATCCTCAAAGAGGCCAGCGTTCCTCTCAGCAAGCAGGCCTAGGTACTCACTGCTCATCGAATAGAACCTCTCGCCGCACGAAAGGCATCTGAACAACGGTATCACTGGTACATTTTCAACCATTCCGATACCAACAAGGTCAAGTTCCCTTGTAACTTTCTTCTCTTTGCATTTCTTGCATGGCGACTCAGCGACAACTCTCTCATATCTTTCTATAGGCACAAACACTATTTTTCCCCCAAGGTAGCTAGAAAGGGCGCTCTCTGCCCCGCAACTATCGTAATGCACCTGGTCCTTAACTGCCCCTGACCTCGCAAACCTCGTAACAAGAGCTCCTGTCTTTGTTTTTTCAGCAATGCAGAACTCGCCACCCTCCCGCCCTATGTACTCAGTGCGTATCCTACTTTCAGGACTTTTATATGCACGAATCTCGCTATTCATCGTCTCCCACAACATATCTCATTACGTCTTTGCGGGTAACCTTCCCACGCATCTCCCTCTTTGCATTTTCGACTGCATGCTTCGAAATGTCCTTCGCCTTTTCCTCAAGGATCTTCACTATCTCATCGGCCCCCTCGTCGGTTATGTTTGCACCGAAGTGGCGCTTTACAAACCTCTTTATGGAGGCTTTTGGTATGCTAGCCATCAAATCAGCACTCAAGATCCTCATCATCCATCGTCAGAAGAATCGCTCATCACAGAACGATATCGTAAAAAAGGTTTATATATCGTGGCGTAAAACCCACGCCGTTTACGGATGGGGTGGGATGATATCACATTAGAGTAAGGAAGAAACGCTGCACAAACGAGCAACGAGCCCGAAAGGTATATAACCCTTAAATGCCCATCCAGATAGAAACTGCTTTAGAAAAGGGAATTTCTGTGATGGAATTAAGTAACGACAATTTTGAAGCTGAAGTACTCAACTCCGCCACTCCTGTTGTAGTCGATTTTTGGGCGGCATGGTGCGGCCCGTGCAGAATCTTCACACCTGTCATAGAGGAAATATCAAAAGAATTTGACAGCAAGGCGAAGTTCGCCAAGCTCAACACCGATGACAATCAGGAGATAGCAGCAAAATACAACGTGATGAGCATACCAACAGTGCTCCTGTTCAAGAGCGGCAGCGTAGTGGCTACTTCTGTAGGCGCTCTCCCGAAGGAAAGCATCAAGACCTGGCTCAAGAAGAACCTCTGAACAAAAACATATAATCCTTGTCAGCTATCTTCTAATGATCACATGGGCATAAGTCTACCCCGCGGAACCAGGGACTTCAATTCGAGCGAGGCAATACTTCTTAAGAAAATAACCTGGGTGGCAGAGGAGACTTTCAAAGCCTTCGGCTTCTCTCCAATAGAGACACCAGCCATAGAGACGCTGGAAACGCTGAATGCCAAGGCATACGGCGAGGAGTCAGAGAAAGAGATATACCTGCTCGAGGGCAAGGAGGAAGGCCTCAGGTACGATTTCACAGTTCCTCTCGCCAGATACATGGCCATGAACAAGGACATTCCCCTTCCATTCAAGAGGTATCAGATAGGCAAGATCTGGAGAATGGATGAGCCCCAGTACATGCGCTCCAGAGAGCTTATACAGGCTGATGTCGACGTTGTAGGAAGCGAGGAACCAATCAGCGATGCCGAATCCATAGCTGCCGTGGCCCTTGCGCTTGACAGAATCGGACTGAAGAACTATAAGATATTGATAAACAGCAGGAAGATACTCGATTTGGTTCTAGAGCACTTCGGCGTGCCACAGGGCAGCCAAGGAGCAGCAATAAGAGCTATAGACAAACTAGAAAAGATGGGGAGCAACGATGTGCTTGCACTGCTAAAGAAAGCCGGGATGAAGCCAAAACAAGCCGAGGAGATGCTTAATTTCATGCAAGAGAAGGGGAACACAGCAGAAACCCTTTCAAGAGTCGAAACTCTTGCAGAAAAGTCAATAGGAGACATCCAAAACCTCAAGGAGATAATAAGGCTCCTAGGAAACTATGAAATACTTGGAGAGATAGCAATAGATCTCTCCCTTGCAAGAGGGCTCGATTACTACACCGGAGGCATTTGGGAGTTCGTCGTCTTCGACGGTGAAAAGAGGCTCCCAACAATAGCCGCAGGAGGGAGATATAACAACCTGCTTTCTCTCTATTCTAAAAACAGCACACCGGCAGTAGGCACCTCTTTGGGAGTGAGCAGAGTCTTCGAAATTATGAAGAACGGAGAGCCTCTGAGAAGTTACGCAAGGATACACATAGCCTATATAAAGGAGGAGAACCTAGAATATGCGATGCACGTCGCAAATATGCTCCGCGCAGCAGGAATATATACTGACTTAGGCCTGACCAAGCGAAATCTTACAAAGCAGCTAGAGTACGCCAATTCAATGAAGATCAAGTATGTTGGAATACTGGGCAATCAGGAAAGGGAGGCAAACAAAGTGAAACTCAGGGACATGGTAAGCGGAGAGGAGGAACTTCTCGAAGTCGAGGACTTAATAGCAAAACTGAAGAGCCGATAAGATGTCCAAATCCGAAGTCGATCAGGTAACAGACGAGACAGTTGGGAAAGGAGGACTTCTAGTCCGCCTCTATTTCGACATGCAGAGCGAGAAGGAGGAAGAGCTGCAGCCTCTTATGGTCGACATGATAAATAACAAGCTACTCAAATCTCCAGGCGTAGTCTATTGTTTCGGCGCCATAGATGAGCCCCTAAAGAGAGAAGATGGGTACTCCACTAGCGCCATAGTGACCGCACTCTTTAAGGACATAGGAGCCCTTATCAATATAACCTTTAACTTCGCCCCTGCTGGAATGGAAGTCCTCAAGCCAGAGAAGGAGTTCAAGATTAAGCCAGCTGCATTGCAGGCGGTGCTTTTAGACATCTCGAACATATCAGTAGCATACTCGCACTACATTCTCAGCAAGGTATTGAACAAGGAGGACTACGACAAGGTGCTTAAGGACATGAAGAACAGGGAGGAGCTCGGCAAGAAGCTTATTGAAAAAAAGGAGCAATAGCCAAAGGCGCCAATTGTCTAGCCTGGTAGGATCCGAGCTTCCCAAGCTCGTGGCCCGGGTTCAAATCCCGGTTGGCGCATAAACAGGAATTACATGACGCAGAAGCAGAAAGCAACACCGCATGTAATAAATATCCCCACAGGCAATAAAATAAAAGTGATTTTATTATAAGCGCGATAGTCACATCATTGGACGAAGAGAACCTTCTAGCAACTCCCATGGAACCGGTAGACCTCCCATCACTCATAGGCAAGAAAGTCCAATATGTAGACAAGAACGAAAAAGTGTGGCCAGGAGTTATAAAAGCCGTGGATGATCCATTTATAATAGTAAAGCTGGACGTATTTCCTTCAGGCCTAGGACAGGGTCAGATAATAGAGATACTCACAGATTCCGATACGGGCTAATCAAACCGAGAGGGCCTTAAGCTCTGGGTGCTTTTCAAGAAAATGCAAGATATAAGGGCAGTCAGGTTTTACCTTCAACTTTTTTTCCTTTGCAAAATCAAAAGCCGCAACAGCCAAGACCTCGGCTATTCCTTTTCCTCTTTCGGATTCTGGAACAAAGGTGTGGTAAATAGGCATTACGCCCCCTTCTATTCTGTATAAAAGCTCTGCTTCTCCTCCAGATGTTGCGACGTAAAATCTTCCATCCTGGTGTTTTACCTCCATGAATACATACCAATATATTAGGCGAACATTATAAGTTTATTGCGACTAATGCTACTGGTGTTTTACTTGGAAAGAAAAATAGGCACAAGGCAGATGCTCTACATTTTGCTTCTTTTCCTCATCGCGCAGTTCAGCGGCCTTCTTCTTACCGTCCTTGCTGTTCCCCCTTCATACGCAGCAATTGTGCAGCCGCCTTCAACGCAAAGCAACCCAGTCTCTTTTGTCTTGTGGCTCATAATAGACATAATAATCATTATCCTGATATTGATGCTCATAATCCGCTACTATCGCGGCGACCTGTTCTACAAACTCCTAGAGGCCTATATCATCATCTTCGGATCTTTCTTCCTCTTCTTTGTTCTTTTAGGAGACATTCTCCCCAACCTTTCCATAATCCCTATTTCATCAGCCTCGCTTATACTGGCACTTGCGTTGTTTATAGTCAAAAGAAAGACCAAAGGCCTAAGGAACATTATAACCCTCATCACTAGCATAGGGGCAGGCCTTTTCATAGGCATAAGCCTTGCAGTAAACTTTGGCTTCCTCGTCGTATATCTCTTCCTTGCCTTCCTGGCGGTATACGACTATATAGCAGTCTTTGTGCTGAAGTTCATGATTCCCCTTGCAAAAGAGGCAGCAAGCAGGAACCTCGCCATCATGATAGGCTCTGCCGATCTCGAGTTGCTTCCTTCCACTGGGAAAAAGACCTCGCTGTCCAAGAAGGACTTGGAGAAAATAAACAACAGCCGGGTGCGCAGCCTGATAAAAGAAGGCAGTGTGCCTGTGGTTTCCAGCATAATGCTCGGAAACGGTGACATAATCCTCCCTCTTTCGCTTGCCGTAGGGGCATACGCTGTATATGCCAATAGTCTGCTCAGCACAACGATAATCATAGGCTCAGGGACAGGACTCCTGATAACTATGATGTTGCTCAAACGATATAAGGTTGGGCTGCCTGCAATCCCTCCTCTCTTCGCCTTCATAAGCATAGCACTAGCAATCTTCTATCTCTTATCAAGGCCGCTCAATTACCTCTACGTGGCAATCTTCTCAATCGCATCCCTGCTTTCGCTGATAGCAATGTTCCTGACTCTGAGAAAGGTAAGGGCGGCAAGCCTCAGCTCCTCGCTTTCTTGATAATGTGCGCCACTATATTTTTTGCAGGGTTTATCCCAACAGCATTCTTGAATCCCTGCCACGAAAGAGTAGGATTGGTTTCCAGCACAAAATATTCCTCTTTGGTCTCTGCTATGTCTATGCCTGCGTATTCTAGCCCGAGTATCTCTGCCGATTTAACCGCAAGCTCCTGCATCTCGCTGTCCACCTTTGCGGCAACAGGCTTCGCTCCTTGCGCCACGTTGCTCTTCCACGTTGCCCCTTTCCTAAACTCAGTACCAATGACCTCTCCTCCAACAACCACGAGCCTGTAATCTCCTCCGCCTTTCTTCTCTAGGAACCTCTGCACGTACATCGGCTTGCTCATGTTTGTGAAGTAACTGAAGGCATAGAGTGCAAGATCCGGATCATCGACCTTGAATACTCCGAATCCCATCGCGCTGCGCAGGGGCTTCAGCACAGCTTTCCTAAACTTTTTCACCGCATCGTATCCTACAAACATCTTCTCCGTGACTTCGGTGTCTGGGACAGGCAGTCCATGTGCCTTTAGCTTCAGGAGGGTTGCAAATTTGTCGCTGCCGAAAAGCCAATTCATGACAGGGTTCATCACATAGATCCCCTTTTCTTCAAATGCCATAATGCAGGAGAGCCTGTAGGTCAGCTGCTCATAGTCCCTTATTGTTCCGAGATGCCTCAGTATTACGGCATCGGGCTCCAGCATCTTTCTTTCGGATCCGGCGCCAGATGCCTTGTCGCTTGACTGGAAGATTTCAATGCCTCCCTTGCCCAGCGAGACGTCAAGTGAATCTGCGTATATCAACTCTGGCTTATGGCCGAGCCTGGAGATCTCCTTTATCAGGTCTTTCGCGTCAAGGTTGTGCAAGTCAACCTCAACACCAGTTATTCCAATCTTCAATTCACCACGCTCCAGGAGCAATTGAGGTAGAAAACAATATAGCCTTCATCATGCATCTCTTTTGTGGTGATATAACGGGTATCCTCTCGGAGATAAAATCAAAGGACCCTGAACTCTTCGGCTACATAAGCAGCGAACTAGAGAGGCAGCGCACGGGACTCGAGATGATCCCTTCTGAGAACTTCACAAGCGAGGCTGTTCTCCAGGCCTGCGGGAGCGTGCTTACCAACAAATACTCAGAAGGCTACTCCGGCAAGAGATACTATGGAGGCAACGAGTTCATCGACAGTGTTGAAAGCCTTGCGGTAGAAAGGGCGAAAAAACTCTTCGGGGTGCCACATGCAAACGTGCAGCCCTACTCTGGCTCTCCAGCAAATTTCGAAGTGTATCTGGCGCTCTGCAAACCAGGCGATGTTGTCATGGGACTTAACCTCACTGACGGAGGTCACCTCACACACGGCTGGAAAACAAGCGCAACAGGATTGATATACAAAAGCGTACCGTACCACGTTAAAAAAGATGGCTATACAGACATAGAAGAGGCAAGAAAGCTCGCCATCGAGAATAAGCCGAAGCTAATCTGGGTTGGCGCGACTGCGTATACAAGAGAGTTTCCCTTCGAGGATTTTGCAGGCATAGCTGACGAATGCGGTGCCTACCTTGCCGCAGACATCTCACATATTGCAGGACTTGTGGCCGGCGGCATACACAAGAGCCCGAAAGACTATGTGCACGTCATAACCACCACAACCCACAAGACGCTACGCGGGCCCAGAGGAGCAATGATAATGG
>DAHVVD010000002.1 GCA_027328265.1 Microcaldota archaeon | reverse complement strand
AGTTCATTGTTGCATGTGCCTTCAGTGTTTATGTACGACGTGGTTCCAGGTCCATTCGGCCTGAGGACCTGGCACGAGCCAGCAGAAACCTTCGGCGCCAGGTTTGCTGAGTTGAAGATGCCCAGCGTAAAGAGTGCTCCTAATACGACCGCAATAATGAGTATAGCCCATCCGTACGTCATCAGGTACTCCATCGCCGACTGCGACTTTAACCTGCGTCGTTTAGAAAGAGCACCAGCATTATCGTCGTAAAGTGCTTCGTCTGTCTTTTCCCAGAGAGAGAGAGAGAGCTCTTATTTTTCATGATGCTCAGTATCACTGCCATGGATAAAGATAAAAACATTACCTGAATCTCATCGAGTCGAGGTTCATAGGCGCCCTTGCTTATGTGCTGGATCTGTTTGCAGGCGCCGCAAATCACCCGTGCTTTTGCCTAGGGAAGCAAAGAGGCAACAAACACAAATGTTTATGTGCCAGTTTCCCAGCCAGTCATGTAGCGCTCCTGTTCTCTGCTCAGTCTGTCTATCTTTATCCCCATCGAACTGAGCTTCTCCTTTGCGATCCTATCGTCTATTTCCTTGAAGACATCATAAACTCTTGGCTTTAGTTTTTTGTGATTTTCCATTATGTAGACAGCAGAAAGCAACTGGTTACAGAAGCTCATATCCATGACTTCGCTTGGATGGCCTTCAGCTGCTCCAAGGTTCACCAACCTGCCCTCAGCAAGGAGGTAAATCTTGTTCCCACCTGGTAATCCATATTCAACAGCGTTCTCCCTTATCTTCCTCTTCGATTTAGCCACCCTCTCCAGTCCTTTGACATCGATCTCCACATCGAAGTGCCCTGAATTAGCTAGAATCGCACCGTCTTTCAGTTTTCTAATAATGTTTACAGGTATTGCGTCTCTATTTCCTGTCGCTGTCACGAAGATATCTCCTGCAGTAGCTGCTTCTGCTATCGGCATCACTTCAAATCCGTCCATAGCCGCCTCAAGTGCCCTGAGAGAATCCACCTCAGTCACAATGACCTTTGCTCCCATACCCTTGAACCTCATTGCAATGCCTCTGCCCACCCATCCATATCCTACTACCACAGCATACTTTCCTGCTATCAGGATGTTTGTGGCCCTCAATATGCCGTCTATGGTGCTCTGACCTGTGCCGTACCTATTATCAAAGAGGTACTTTGTGCTGGCATTGTTTACGGCAATAATAGGGTATCTCAACTCGCCACGCTTCTCAAGCGCCTTGAGCCTGTTAACCCCGGTAGTCGTCTCTTCTGTCCCTCCAAGAACCTTCAATTCCCTGTGCTTCTTGTGCATGATTGCATGCAGATCCGCGCCGTCGTCCATAACTATGTCTGGCTTTATTTTCAGTATGCTCTCGATGTTTTTATAGTAATCCTCATCACTCTGGCCCCTCCATGCAAACACAGCAATTCCGTCCTTAGCCAATGCAGCTGCCACGTCATCCTGGGTTGAAAGAGGATTCGAGCCTGCAAGCGCCACAGTCGCGCCAGCCTCCTTCAGCTTCCTCATCAACACCCCAGTCTCTTTTGTTACGTGCAGCACAGCTGCTATCCTAACCCCTTTCAGTGACTTCTTCTTGATAAGGTCGCTACTAAGTTCAGCAAGAGCAGGCATATGCGCCTCTGCCCAGTCTAGCTGAAGCCTGCCTCTTCCGGCTAAGCCGATATCCTTTATCTTGAAATTCATAGAAAACGCCTAATTCAGAGTTCTCCTACTCTCCTCTTCTGGGCCCTCTTTACCCTCTTCCTCCTCTTCTTGACCCACTTCCATCTCATCCTTCCCTTCTTCTTCCATTTCCTAGGTATGCTTCCCAGAGTAACACCGTTAATTTCGCAATTCTATTTGGCTAAATAAGTTTATAAGCTATTACCTCCCATCACTAATGGCAAGGTCGAGAGGATGATTCTGTGAATGTGAAAGCCATAGGTGCGTTCTTCATAATCCTGATAATCCTGGTCGGATTCTTCTTCTACGAGAAGTATTACAACAGCTCAGGCACCCAGCCAATAGTCATAACCACGCACAACCAGACAACCAACCATACAACCAACAGCACGAAGCCTCCTCCGCCCACAAATACCATCAAGACGAATTCCACCACCAACTCCACGAAACTGGGCAGCTGCGTGCAGAATGTGCCCATCGCCAATGGCAACTTCTCTACAGGTACATATTCGGGCTGGAATGTGACTAATTTCGGCTTTGGCAGCACTCCTTTAAATATCACTTATGCAAATTCAAACTCGAAAAACTGCTACTATGGAAGCCCATGGTCAAACTACAGCGGAATATTCTTCGCTACCTCGTATGAATGCGGTCTCGAGCGCTCTGTAGGCAATCTTACCTCTAAGACCTTCACTGCAACAGAGCCTTACATTAACTTCAGGATAGTCTCGCCTGCCTCTTCTCTCCTTTACGTGCAGTTACTTCACAACGGCAAGCCTTTCGTTACAGTACATTACGACACGCTTAATGCAAGCGGCGGCACCAACCCTGAGAGCAACTTCGAGAAGGCATCTATTCCTCTTGTAAGCCTTATCTGCCAGAACGTGAGCGTACGCGTGGTCTCCGGCGTGGTGGGCACAATATCCACTGAAAACCAGTTCATAGCCGCTGGTGACTTCCAGCTCAGCAACAAATCTATTCAGACTCCAGGCATAGTGGTAAATACCACCTACTCCTAAGTGTGGCCATGTCCCTGGCAGTCTACAACACACTCTCACGATCCCTAGAGGAATTTAAGCCCGTGTCTGGCAAGAGTGCCAAGATGTTCGTCTGCGGACAGACAGTCTACGACGATGCGCACCTGGGCCACGCCAAGAACTACATCGATTTCGACATAATAGCCAGGTGGCTCAGGCGCCAGGGCTACGGCCTAACATATATCCAGAACATAACCGACATTGATGACAAGATAATCCAGAGAGCCAAAGAGGCAGGAATC
>DAHVVD010000064.1 GCA_027328265.1 Microcaldota archaeon | reverse complement strand
GGCTTCAGGAATGCTACGCCTGCGGATGGCAGTCCAGTCGGATTGCTTCTCAATATCCCAGCCCAGATAGTATCTGTAACAGCTATCATCTTTGAAGTAAGCGCGTAGAGAGTGGGTCCGCCTATCAGGACCGCGAAGGTTATGAATATCGTGTAGAGGAAAAGCTGGCCAGAGATCTCCTTCTGCATTATTATCTGGTTCCTCATGTCTTTGGCTATCTGCTTCAGGAGATCGTTCATGCTTCCTCCATACCTTATGGACTCAGCCATCATCCTAACCGTGTGCTGGAGCTGCCTCGACCTGTACCGCGTACCGAGATTTATGAGGGCAGTCTGCATGCTCTCACCCGAGTAGATCTGCTTATCCATAAGAATTATGTCCTCTGTGAAGTAGCCGAACTCAGGCCTCGCGGAGGTGATCATCGCCTTGTCTAGCGAGATGCCGCTCCTCATGTTCGCAGCAGTCAGTTGAATATAGTCTGGAAGTATGCCCTCCATGAAGTTCTTTCTCTTCTCTATGTAATACTCGAGCATTGCGTAAAACGCGAAGATGTAGAACGCGCCTATTCCAATGCCTGCGACTACTGAAAGGCCTAGATTGAACTTGAAGTAGAGGCTCAGAAAGGCGCTCGAGCCAATGAAGATGGCGAAGAAGCCGAAGATAGCTATCCTGAGGAACCTCTCGACGCTCATCCTGACTCCGGAGAGGTCTAGCTCCTCGGAGATGAACCTCACGACACTCCTCGATACAAGCCTCTCGAAACTTATAGCCATAATATCACTATATTATAAAGACCGGCCTCGCCTTCATCATCAGATTGAGGAGGACTATTTGTATGAAAGCTATGAAAACAAGCACAAGCAGCAGGATCACATATGTAACAGGGAAGATGCTTATGAAAGTGGACATTATGGTAAGCACAGCCACTCCCATGCTCGGGAAGATCACGCCGAAGAGCATGTAGAACATTGCTAGTGCGTTCAGTTTCTGTCCGTACCTCCTTATGTCTATTACCCTCTCCTGCATCGCCTCGTCCACTACGTCCTGTAGCGTAGCCGTGACATCCACTCCTGCCTTTATGCTGACGCTGGCCTGGAGCATGAGTCTCTTGAATGTCGGGGATTCGCTTCTTGAGCTGACCTCATCCATCGCCTGCTCCATCGGCATGCCTAGCTGGACAAGCTCTACTATCCTGGCGAACTCCTTACTCGTCTCGCCATAGCCAGTGCTGACCGAGGCTATGGCATTGAAGAGCGGCATGCCCGACCTCATCCCCACGACTATGTCTCTGGCCGCGAAGAGGACGTCCCTCTCCACCAGCTTTCCTACAGCCATGCGCCTCTGCGTCGGATAGAGCAGGAACCTGTTGAATGAGACTTGGTAGATGCAGAACCAGAGCGCAAATGCGAGGATTAAAGTTATCGGGGCAGGTTCGCCTATGCGGAAGAAGAGTATAGCTACTGCTATGCCGACTACAAAAGAGATGATAAGCGAGTAACTGAGCATCTTGCCTACGAATTCCTGAGGGTTCTCCCTCATGCCTGCGCTTAGGAGCTGCGCCTCAAGCTTCTTCCTTCTCTTGACTATGGAGCTCACATATGCATTAAGTGGCCCTGTAGGTTTCTTTTTCTCCTGTATCTGCGATGGCGTGTATGCTGTGTATGTCCTAGGGGAAATCCCGGCTTGCGCCGCTGCCTGCTGTGGAATGGATGATGCGCCTGCTGGGCTTTTCCTCCTGCCCTTGACAGCCATGATCGTAAGCGCGGCGAGGAGCAGTATGACGACAACAGCCAATCCAGCGCTCTCAATTATTCCGATTCTCAATCTGCTGAAGAGAAAGAAGGAGAGCACGCCTATTACTATAGAAATCAATAACCCCATCTGCACCCTCCCCATCGGCTTTTTTTGTGGTCTGGGTTGGGTGAAAGGCTGTGCCTGCTGCGCGTAAATTGGCTTGGATTTTATCTTGAATCCGAGGAAGCTCTTCCTCTTAGTGAATTGAGGCTGCGCTGGTTGCGCGCCAGCAGCGCCAAGTATACTGTCGCCATCAGCCATCCTACCAGTATCTATTCTATGAAATAAAAACCATTTTAAGCTATGCGTTTATGCCGAGCAAGTGCATCGCCTCACTGAGCCTCGCGTTTCTCAGTTCGGCAAGGTTCCTCTGGAACTCGTTGTCTGCCTGCTTCTCAGTCTTTGTCTCGCTGTACAGGGCCTGTATTTCATCTATGACTCCAGGAATCTCGGCATCCTCTATCTTCTTCTCGGTTAGCTCGCGTATCAACATCTCAAGAGCTGAGACCTGGTCCTGCTCCGAGAGTCCAGCCAAATCCTGCTTCTTTCCGTTCTCCTTCTTCTCCACGGCCTTCGCCATCTCGTTACCGATCCCGCCCAGCATCTTACCAAGGCTGAGATGTGGCGCCTCGCTCTGCTGCACGGCGCTTTTTTCAGCAGTCTGGGGCTTTGATCTTCCTTCAACCTTCCCTATCTCCTCCTCTATCTCGATTATAAGCTTCTTCACTTCCTCCTCAGCCTCGCCGAGCTTCCCTACTCCTCTCGCCTGCTGCGATTGCGAGCCTTGGACTACCTCCCCTGCTAGTGGGACAGTATTCCGCGAATTCCTCCTCACCATCCTATCTAGCTTTGCAGCCGCGCTTTCATAGTCGTCGTCCATGAAAAATGGCCTTCCCTCTTTCATCATCTCTGATATGCTTATGCTTGCCTCATCCACTCCCTTCCTTTCCTTCTCCCATTTGGAAAGTTTCTCCAGGGCGAGATCGTATTCGTCGCTCAACCCAACAAGCCCCCCATCAGGTCCTTTGAGTAAGGCACCTTGTCTTCAATTATCTTCATTATCTTCTCGCTGTCCTTGTAATAGCTTGCCACCACTGCTCCCGAATCATCTACATCCACCACGTGATTCTCCACCATCCAGTTCATGACCTTGCTCTTCTCAGCTATGTCAGCCTTTATCTCGCTACGCGTGTAGCCTCCATAGAGCGAGATCGTGTCTGTCAGCCTTGAGAGCGAATTGATCTGCATGAGGGTGTCAGTGCGCATGTCCCACCTGTCTGTCACTGTTATGTCGCCTATCGAGAGCATCTCTCCGAACTCGAGCACCCTCCTTATGCCGCGCCTCCTGTGCCTGAAGAGCGAGACTATCCCCCCAAGCGCGCTTAGCATGATCTTTGGTATGTCTATTGGCGGGTTGGTCATTCTGATTATAGTGTCCTCGGCGTTGTCGGCGTGAACTGTGCCATAGACTGCGTGGCCCGTGTGCACCGCCTCGAAGAGCACCTCTGCGTCTCTCTTGATCCTTATCTCTCCGACAAGCATTATGTCAGGCCTCTGCCTGAGAGCATTTATCATGAGGTCATAGAGGCTTACCTCTCCCTTCCCCTCCGGGTTCGGCTGCCTTGTAAGCATCGGCACCCAGTGCAGGAAGTTCGGCAAACGCAATTCCTTTGTCTCCTCCACAGAGATTATCCTGTGGTTGGCTGGCATGAAGATGCTCATCGCGTTCAGGAAGCTGGTCTTCCCGCTCGCCGTGCCTCCAGATATCAGTATGCTTATCTCGTTCTGTATGCAGAGCCAGATGAGCGAGGCGAGTTCAGGCGAGATGGTCTTGTTTGCCACCAGCGCAGGCATTGTCCATGGATTCTCCGCGAATTTTCTTATCGTAATGGTGTTGCCCTTCTGCGAGATTGGATGGAGAGTCGCATTGACTCTTGAGCCGTCCGAGAGCTCTGCATCCATTATCGGCGAGAGATTGGTTATGCTCCTGCCAACCCTCCTCCCTATGGCTTCAGAGATGTCGTATATCATGTCTTCGCTTGGCAGGTTTATGTTGGTCTTGCACCAGCCATAACTGCTGTGGAAGATCCAGACTGCGGTTCTCGAGCTGTTCACTGCTATCTCCTCCAGCCCACCATCGGCCAGCAGAGGCTCGAGGTCTCCAAGGCCCAGCATCGTGTTTATTATGTAGGCTATCAGCACGCTCTTCGATTCAGCGCTAGTGCCAGGAAGATATCTGTCTATCATCAGCGAGGATGCCTGCTTGTATTTTTCAGTAAGATCGTCTATGTACTCCTGGTCCTCCACCTTTGTAGGGTCAATGGGAACTACCTTGAGCAGCTCCTGCCTGAGCGAAAGGAGTAGGACCCGCGTCGCCTCTCCAACTTCTGGGAAAGTGACCGTATATGTGGGTACAAGGTCTCCCTTGTCCTCTATTACAACGTTGACCTTCAGGCCGTGCGCATCAAGGTTATACGCCGCATATTTCTTACCTTGCGCTTCCTCCTGGGCCATAAATCTACCTGGAAAGGTCATCAATCTTCTTCTTTATAGAACCTGCCTTTTTTGACGTGCCGCGAAGCTTTTCAGAATTCTTCTTGACTGACTGGTCGGCCTTCTCCATCGCAGCTGCCTTCTCCCTGTCCTTCTCAGTGCCTAGGGACTCAGCAGATTTTATCGCCTGCAGAATCGAGTCTATCTCGGCCCTTATCTCTTCTGTATCTTTAGTGGCATCCGCTATCTCCTGCTTTATCTCGGCAAGCCTGTTGCTAATCTCAGTGAACCCGCTGAGGCCCATCTTCGCATTCCCAAGAAGCGCATTAACTCTGTCGACCTCCTTCGCAGATGTCTCGTACATGGCATTTATCTCCTCCCTGCTCTTCGAGACTGAATCAAGTATCTCTACCCTATTCCTCTCCACCATCTGCTTCATCTTTATGCTCTCGGTCTCGTAGCCTTTGAGCGAATCCTCATAGCCCTTTATCCCCCTCTCCTCATCGGCTATCTTTTCCTTGAGGAGTCTTATTTCCTTCTGCATCTCCCTGTTGAAGCCTAGTACCTTGTCCCTCTGTTCGCTTACGCTCTTATCAAAACTCTTGAGCATCTGCGAGTTGCTCTCCCCAAAAACCCTAATCTTCGCCTTTATATCCTCTAGGACCGCCCTGCCACTGTCGACCTGTGCAGGCGCGCCCTGCATGAAAGGCCCGCCGGATATCTTGGCTATCATGGCGTCGAGATCCTTGGAGAACTTCTCGACTTCCTCCTTCTTGTTCTTTATCTTGCCGAAGCTTGCCGCGGCCTCGTTCTGCAGAGCGTTTATCTTTGCCAGCACGTTCTTTATGTCCTTGCTGTTGTCTCTGAGGATCCCCTCGCTTACCCCTACGTACTTGTTGAAGTCAGTTATTTTCTCAGTAAGTTTGTTCAGCTCGGCCAACTGCGCCACCACATCCTCGCTGACTATCTCCCTCTTGACCTCAGCTACCTGTCTGGCCTCGTTCGTGGTTGCAGTCTGGTCCGCAGCAGGCGAGACATACATCTTGCCCAGCTTGTAAGTGATCTTTGCGGCTTTCGACTTCTCAAGTATGTTTGCCCAATCCTCAATGTTCCTCTCGCCTACCCCAAGCTGTGCAGCAAGAACGCTGCTCTCGGTCTCTCCATGCTCATTTATGTATTTGACGAAAGCGTCTATAGTTGTAAAAACTCCTTTCTCGTCAGCCATAAACCCACACTAAATAGAAAACACTAAATCTATATGGAGCTATAAATATTACATAACTAAATAGCTTGTGATACTTTGTTGTTTGACGATGTAGCTTCTTATTACGAAAAACTTGAGGGCACTTCATCGCGTCTGGCAATGATAGAACTCTTCGCCGAAATGCTAAAGAAGGCGAACGATAAGGAGATAGCCCAACTGGTTTACATGACACAAGGCAGGCTAGCACCGCCGTTCGAGCCTATCGAGACCGGAATAGCCGAGAAGTTCGCAGCTGAGGCCATAGCCATGGCTACTGGTTACGAGGCCGAGGAGGTAAACAAGAGGTTCAGGAAGAGCGGCGACATGGGGCTTGCTGCAGAGGAGCTGGTAAAGTCGACAAAACTCAGGAGGATGGCAGACGGAAAGCTGAGCGTGCAGGACCTCCACGCCACGATGCTGAAGATTGCAGGCACATCTGGGATGGGAAGCAGGGACACAAAGATAAAGGCAATGGCGTCGCTGATAGCCTCGTCAAAACCGATAGCTGCAAGGTACGCAGTGAGGCTTGCGCTCGGTCAGTTAAGATTAGGCCTCGGAGACGCGACCATACTCGAGGCGCTCTCAGTGGTAGCGACGGGGAAGAGGGAGCTGAAACCGAAGCTCGAATCAGCATACAACATCTGCGGCGACCTGGGAAAGGTCGCTACAGTACTATTCAAAGAAGGCGCAAAGGGGATAGAGAAGCTTGATGTCGAGCTCTTCAGTCCTATCAGGCCTGCTCTTGCTGAAAGGCTGCCTACTGCCGAGGAGATACTGGAAAGGATGGGCGGAAAGTGTGCTGTGGAGAGCAAGTACGATGGCATGAGAGCCCAGGTTCATTTCGATAAGAAGTCAAAGAAAATCAAGATATTCTCGAGAAATCTCGAAGTTGTCACTGACATGTTTCCCGAGATAGCCCGTGCAACTCTAAGCAACGTGAGCGGAGAGAATGGAATAATGGAAGGAGAGGCGATAGCCTACGACGAGGTTTTGGACGCGTTCTACCCCTTCCAGGAAACGATACAGAGAAAGAGGAAGCACGGCGTGGAGCAGATAAGCAAGGAGATGCCACTGCATCTCTTCGCCTTCGACCTTCTCTACCACAACGGCAAAAGCTATCTCGCAAAGACCTACGAAGAGAGAAGGAAGGAACTTGAGTCGATAGTGAAAAAAGGCAATACAGTAAGGACATCAGATATGGAAATCATGAGCTCTGCAAAGGAGATTGAGAAATATTTCGACGATGCAATAACAAAAGGTCTAGAGGGCATAGTCGCAAAGGACCTCCGCGCACCATACATAGCAGGAGCAAGGAAGTTCAGCTGGATAAAGATGAAGAGGAGCTACAAGAACGAGCTCTCGGATTCGCTAGACCTCATAATAGTCGGCTACTATTCTGGAAGAGGCTCAAGAGCAGAATTCGGATTTGGAGGTTTACTCGCAGCAGTGTACAACGAGAAGAGGGACTTATTCGAGACCATAACGAGGATAGGCACGGGCTTCACAGAGCAGCAGATGAAGGACTTCAAGGAGCTGCTCGACAAGATAAAGACTGATAAAAAGCCAGCCAGAGTGGACTCTGTTGTAACGCCTCACTTCTGGGTCTCTCCGAAATACGTGGTCACAGTCAACGCCGATGAAATAACCAAGTCACCGATGCACACATGCGGCAGGGAGAAAAACGAGAAAGGTGAGGAAATAGGTTATGCACTGCGGTTCCCGAGGCTTACCAGCGATGGCGTAAGGAAAGACAAGAGCCCTGAGGACGCCACCACCACGAAGGAGATAATCGAGATGTTCAAGATGCAGAAGAAGGCGAAAGTGGAGAGCAGCGGTGCTTGATCTACCAGGAGTCGTCTGAATCACGAGTTCAGGATCAACATTTTTGGGCATTCGGCTATCTACTATAATGGCTTCAAAATCTTCCGAAGAGCATAGACAGGCAGCGTCCCTTGTGCATTCGCAGCGCCGTCTACCAAATTTATGCGTGCGTTGACTTGACATGACGCAGAAGCAGAAAGCCCGCGCCGTTTACTGGTATGAGGATGCCAGTATGCGATAAAGTTAAATAACTTTTCCCATCAAACTTCCATTTAACCCACTGTGAATATATGAGATTAGTACAAAATAGACTAGGAGGCTGGCGTGCGACTCCGCCTCAACCTTTTGAACCACGATTGGCTTCTAAGCCTTTGCAGCGAGCACAAAAGCCAACATCAGGAAAACGAATACCTGCAGAATTAATA
>DAHVVD010000055.1 GCA_027328265.1 Microcaldota archaeon | reverse complement strand
AAGGCAAGGAACTTCCCGAGCATGATATTCGCTGGGCCTGCCGGAGTTGGCAAGACTACCTGCGCTATGGCACTCGCGAAGGAGCTATATGGTAAGAGAATTAGCGAGTCATTTCTCGAGCTCAATGCATCAGATTCGCGTGGTATAGACGTTGTAAGAGGAAGGGTTAAGGAGTTCGCAAGAACCCTTTCCATGGACAGCAGCACTGTCAAGATAGTCTTTCTCGACGAGGCCGACGCACTCACTCCGGAAGCGCAGCATGCCTTGAGGAGGACTATGGAGAAGTACTCCGCAGGAACGAGGTTCATAATGAGCGCCAACTATTCGAGCAAGATAATCGATCCTATACAGAGCAGGTGCGTCGTCTTCAGGTTTAAGCCCCTCAAGGAGGAGGAGATGATGAAATATGTTGAGAGGATTTCAGAAAAAGAAGGCTTGGATATCTCGAAGAAGGCTATCGAGGCTCTCCTCTATGTAAGCGAAGGCGATCTCAGAAAACTCACGAACACTCTCCAGAGCGCAGCTCTCTCGAATAAAAAGATAGAGGAAGCAGCTGTATATGACATAGCGGCAAGGGCGAGACCGAAGGAGATAGTCGCGATGCTCAGATATGCGCTGTCAGGGGACTTTGAGAAGGCGAGGATTGAGCTGAATACCCTGGTACTCGTACACGGGATGAGCGGCGAGGACATACTTATGCAGAGCTACAAGGAGGCGATGGGCCTAGACGTAGATGACAAACTGAAGCTTAAGTTGATAAGCACGATAGGAGAGTGCAACTTCAGGATAGTGGAAGGTGCGAACGACAGGATACAGATAGAGGCGATGCTGGCTAGTCTCGCACTACTCAAAACTTAGGTAATTAAAATGAGACAAAATCGCAAGCACCCGTTTCAAGGAATATTCGGAGATGCAAAGCGGCAAACAGACAAATTAGGCGAAGGGGCATTCGGCAAGGCAACAAATTTCGTTGCACGCTTAGGCAGTGTTGAGTATTTCAAGCAAACGGCAAAGTGGGATTCCAGCTGGGGAGTAGGCACAGAGCTAGACAGTTGGACCGCATCGTTTACACATGCAGCTAGAAAGCGGGCAAAGGCAGAAATTTTGGAAAGGCAGAAGGGGGGCACATACTCTGTTTCGCCACTATATTCATACAAGAATGCAATAGAATATCTCAAGATACTTGTTGAGACTGCAGGAAGATTAAAACAAGTGGGTATTCTTGAAAGACAGATAAAGAGACAGGTAGAGGCTGCAGCAAATGCTCAGATGTTCGAAGAAAAATTCCTTAGTATGACTGATTCTGTAAAAGCCAGGATAAAGGAAGACGCACTCTTAGTGGCTCTTTGCCTGCTTCTCTCAGACCAGAAGACAGAGGGAAGAGAATCGTTACACTCGGAATCCATAAGCATAAGTGAGCTGTTGAAAGACTCGAGAAGGGCATGGGAGCCTTGGGATTGTGGGTACGGAAGTGCAGGATGTGCTGATGGCAAAATATACTCTTTCAGGGAGGCCAAGCCTTATGAAAGGCAAATTGCTGAGATAGTAGACTACATAAAAAATAAGGAAGAATGGATAGCTGAAGGTAGGCGCGTTTGATAAAGTGGTCTTCGTGGGTAACGGATACGTACTTTATGGAATGATAAATGGCGTAGCATATATATAAATGCCCAAACGAATGCCCAAACGCACTCGAACCCTCTTTAAGGCAAGTCAGCTGAGTCACGGAAGGTAGTCCTTGTTCTTTATCTTCTCTCTTATGTAGTCGTCCACGAAGGTTAGCCTCGGTCCCTGAAGTGCGTCCTGCTCGAGCTTCTTCTTGCTCTTTATCATGCGCTCAAGCTCCACTTTCCACTCCTTGTACTTGCCTATCCACTCGTAGTTGAGCATCTCCTGCGCCCTCTTGAGATCTATCTCAGACGCGTTTATTGTGAGCTTGTTAAGGAAGTCGTATTTGTCTAGGTCTGACATAGTGACTCCGAGGAACTTGGCGCTTGGAGTTGCCACGTCCTCGCCTATGTAGGCAAGGTTTATGCTTCCAGTCTTGATCGTCCAGTAGATGTACCATCCCCACGCATCAGAATCGGTGAAGACATATACTGGTAAGCCTTTATCCGCCAGTTTTTTTATCAATCTTCTGGTTCCTCTTGCTGCCTGACCCTGTGGCGTCATGAGTATGCAGTTCTCCTTCTTCCAGAAGAGGTCCTCATTGAGCCTCTGCCATAAGGCATCCTTCTCTACTACAAGGACGTACTTAGCCTTCACGTTCACGAACTCTATGTCGTTGTCAACGTCGCTCGGGATAGCCCATCCGCTCCTCCCCTGTTTGCTGCAGTCTATCTCTATCTTCTCCTCTCCGAATGTGTCGATGATCTTCATGTTTCCTGCGAGCACTCCCTTCCTGTTAGCGTTCAGGTTTAGATTCTCGCGTTTCAGGCCAAGAGAGACCTCGAGGTCCTCTATAAGCGGGTTCGACTCTGCCTGCTCACTGAAGACGTTCTCGTCTATGTCCTCTCCTAGTGAGAACTTGAGTTGGTAGAAGAGGCCTCTTATTGTTGTGTGGAGGTTTTCCTTCACGAATCTGTGGCACTTCGCTGCTATTGCCATGGTCTGCATGAACCTTTTCGACTGCGAGACATTCAGGAAGTTTCTCTCCTCTTTCGCACTGCCGAGTTTGAGGTAGCCCTTCTTCTGATCAAATATTACGTTGGAGCGCGTCCTTGCAAGAGTGATGAACCTCGGGTTTCTGCCTCCCTTTATCTCAGTTACTATCGAACTTCCCAACTCTTCTATCTTTTTGACTGGTTTCTCCTCTGTCACCTTCTCACCCAGAGCCTTCTCCAATGTTGCTTGCAGTTAGAGGCTCACGTTCTGCACTGTCGCTAGTCATGTACTTCTTGAGAGCCCTGACGAGCTGGTCGCGCCTCTTGCTCTTCTTGAGGACGTGTTCAAGTACTTCTGCTATGTTGCCGGCAGGTATTATCTTTATCTTTCTCAGCTCCTTCTTGTTGATGTTAATATCGCCCATGTTGCTCTTTGGTATTACTGCTATCTTCATCCCTGCTTCTATTGCTGCGATGACCTTATTGCTAACCCCGCCTACCGGGAGCACCTCGCCGCGAACCGAGAGCGATCCTGTCATTGCAACTTCCTGGTCTACTGGTATGCTCTCGAAAGCAGAGATAACTGCAACTGCTACTGAAATGCTCGCGCTGTCGCCTTCCACGCCCTCGTATGTCTGTAGGAACTGGACGTGAACATCATAGCTGGCCATGTCGCGGTGCATGTGCTTCTTTATTATCGCGCTGACATTCTTGACAGCTTCCTGGGCTATCTTGCCTAGTTTACCTGTTGCAATCAGCTTGCCCTCGGTCCTTGAGCTTGCAGGAGTGACCTCTGCCACTATGGGGAGAAGTATTCCTGACGCAAGGTAGGAAGAGCCGACGACTGCAAGGCCATTCACCCTCCCTATCGAGAAGCCCTTGGTCTTGAATATCTTGTAATCCTTCCTGTATTCGAGAAGTTGCTCGACGTACTGCATCTCTATTGGCCTAGCTAAGGTCATCGCTGCAGCGACATCCTCTGCTGTCACGGCCTTCCTATTGCGCTCTACTGATATGTCTCCTGCGGCTCGTATCAGTCCTCCAAGGTCCCTGAGTATTAAAGTAAGTCTGTTTTTCCTTCCGCTCCTTCGCTTCGCCTCTTCTATGATCGCCATGCAGGCCTCATAGCTGAATGGAGGAATCTTTCCGTCCTTCTTTATCTCCTGGGTTATGAACTTGACTATTTTCTCCCTGTTCGCATCGTTGTCAGGCATAGATGACTCCATGTACACCTCGTATCCGTAGCCCCGTATCCTAGAGCGCAGTGCAGGGTGCATTTTCTGCATATCAGGAAGGTTTCCAGCTGCGACGAGCAGGAAGTTGCAAGGAACTGGATCTGTCCTCACGAGTGCGCCAGAACTGAGCTCGCTCTGCCCGGTGATCGGATACTTCTTTTCCTGCATAGCAGTAAGGAGTTCCTGCTGCGACTTTGGCTCAAGATCCGCAACCTCATCAATGAAGAGAACGCCTTTGTTCGCCCTGTGTATAGCTCCACTTTCCACTCGAAGGTGGGCTGGAGTTCCAAGTCCTCCACTCTGTAAGGGGTCGTGCTTGATGTCTCCGAATATGGCTCCGGCACGTGAGCCAGTAGCATCGACAAACGGCGCGTTTGCCAATCCTGTATTGTCTACTATGAGCTTCGGTTCGTTTGACTCGAATGCACCAGGTAGTATGCCTCCCATCCTCCTGAAGCCGCTGATGAAGAGGGCCATTGAGCCGAAGAAGAGTATTCCAAGGATCAGAGCTGCAACTACAATAAGCTCATAGCCTTTTATCAGATTTGAAAGCGAGACTATGAAGAGTATGATCACAAGGAAGGCTATTATGGGCACTATGTTACTTTTTCCCTTGCCGACGTCCATCCTGTTCTTCATCTTCTCTTTCTGGACTATCTGACGGCCCTGACCGTCAGGGAGCGGCTTTGAGGGATCAGGTTTTTCTGGATAGGTCTTAACGGCTTTTATCAGCGGCCTGTTCTCATCGTTTGTATTCTTGTAGACTAGAACGTCCTCAAGGTCGGATCCGGTAAGGAGCTCGGCCATTCCTTGAGCTAGCATGGTCTTTCCGGTTCCAGGTTCACCTATCAACAAGGCGTTGCGGTGCTGCTTCGCAGCCTTTTTGATTATCTCAACAGCCTTTTCCTGGCCTATGACGCTGTCTATGAGCTTGTCAGATATTTTTATCTCATTCGTGGTCTTGAATCTCTTCATCACAACGAAGTATGATTCTTGGTTAAGGTTTATAACACTTAATCCTCATTTCGTTACTGGTATTGAGGTGGCAGTTTGATGCGAAAGATTTATTTTGCTGGTTCGATAACAGGTGGAAGGGATGAAGCAGAGGCATACATGCATATGATCAACTACATGAGGAAATATGGCAAAATAGTGACAGAACATGTGGGAGACAAAGGACTGAGAGAGTTCGGAGAGGTGCATCTTAGCGCTATCGAAATACATGATAGGGACATTGAATGGCTCCACTCAGCAGATGTTCTTGTTGCTGAGGTTTCAACTCCTAGTCTTGGGGTTGGCTATGAAATCGGGAGAGTTGTGGAGAAAAACCTCCAGATACCAGGAGGAAAGAGAAGAATTCTCTGCCTTTATAAAAAGGGTTCAGACAAAAAACTTTCGTCGATGATAAGAGGTTCGCCAGAAGTAAAAGTTGAAGAATACTCGGGGCTGGAAGAAGCAGAAAGAGCGATTGACAGGTTTTTCCAAAACTTACCTTCGTAAGCATTTACTGGCATATTAGAAGAGACAAGTAGTATTTATAAATCTATTGAGTTCATATTTGTGTTGCGTTTAGAGTAATCTACTTATCTTCCCCACCCTCTAAACGCTTTTTATCCTTAAGATCCACACCGAGTTCTGCCAGCAAACAATAAATACTCCTTGAGGCAATAACTCTCTGATGAAGATAACAGAACTGAAAGGCAGGCTTCCCGACGAGATTATCGAGAGCATATCAAAGAGAGGGATAAGTGAGCTTACGCCACCACAGGAGCTTGCCATCGAGAAGGGTCTTCTTTCGCAGAAGAGCATCACTGTAGCAGCGCCGACGGCAAGCGGCAAGACTCTGATCGCCGAGATGGCCATGCTTAAGGCCGCAATCTGGAACAACAAGAAGGCAGTGTACGTTGGGCCAATGCGAGCCCTCGTATCAGAGAAATATAGCGAGCTGAAGGAGGCATACCCCTATATGAACATAGGAATCTCGATAGGCGACCTTGACTCCTTAGATAAATGGCTAGAGAAATGTGACATAATCCTCGTGTCTACTGAAAAGCTAGACAGCCTGATAAGACACGGACTGCTTTGGCTAGACCAGATAGGGTGCATAGTCTTCGACGAGATCCACATGCTCGACGAGGTGGGGAGAGGGCCTACTCTCGAGATACTTATATCGAAGCTGCGCAGGCTCTCCAGGGAGGCGCAGATAATAGCGCTTAGCGCGACCATAGGGAACGCAGAGGAGATAAGCAAATGGCTCGGATCCGAATTAGTGAAGAGCGACTACAGGCCTGTGCCCCTAGAGAGGGGAATAGAACTCGATGGCAATGTGATATATGGAAGAAGAGAAAGGGAGGAGAGGCTTGCCGGAAAGAGCGAAAGGGCAGAGATAAGGATAGTTGAGGACACTCTATCGAAAGGCAAGCAGCTCATCCTCTTTTACTCAACAAGGAGGAGCACCGAGTCAGGAG
This sequence comes from Microcaldota archaeon, assembly GCA_027328265.1. Taxonomy (GTDB): domain Archaea; phylum Micrarchaeota; class Micrarchaeia; order Micrarchaeales; family CABMGC01; genus JAJZIZ01. Next base: position 2,082 of record DAHVVD010000055.1, on the reverse strand, counting down.
CAGAAAATCTTGCTGTGGTAGTGAGAGAGACACTTAGTGAGCAACAGAGAGAGGATCTTAGGAAGGTATCAAAGGAGATCCTGGGATTTTTAGGTAGGCCAACGGCGCAGTGCGAGAAGCTTGCGAGAGCGATAGAGAATGGAGTCGCATTCCATCACAGCGGCCTCGTGAACGCGCAGAGGAAGATTGTGGAGGAAGCCTTCAGGCGGGGAAAGATAAAGGTGATCTGCTCCACCACGACACTGGGATTCGGAGTCAATATGCCCGCGCACACCGTGGTTGTCAGGGACACCAGTAGGTACGATGGCGGATTCGGAAGCAGGAAGATAAGCGTGAACGAGGTGCTCCAGCTCTTCGGAAGGGCTGGAAGGCCGAAGTACGACAAGATGGGAAGGGCGCTCCTCATAGCGAAGAACAAGGAGGACGCAAAGGTATTATACAAGAGATATATAGAGGCTGGACCAGAGCCAATAACCTCAAAGTTGGGAGTGCTGCCTGTCTTGAGGAGCCACATTCTCGCCTTCGTTGCTTCTGATTTCCTCACCAGAGACGACTCCATACTTACCTTTCTGAACGAGACCTTCTACGGCTACCAGTATTCCGACTCAGCAACTATTGAAGGAATAGTCAGGGAGGTACTCAGGGAACTCGAGGAATGGAAGTTCATAGAGAGTAGGGTCAGCAGGTGGCAGGCTACAAGGATAGGAGAGAAGGTCAGCGAGCTTTACATAGACCCTGTCTCAGCGAAGTGGATCATCGATTCGATACCTAGGCTTCACGATGATGTTTCAGGGCTCTTCATGATAGCCAACACGCTCGAGATGAAGCCGCTTTCGAAGGCGACTGAGGAGGCTGAGGAAAAGATACTTGACTACGAGCAGATGCTCCAGGGAGGGCATTACGAGGACACCTTCTACGAGCCGGAGAGGGCATTCGGCACTGCGCTCCTCCTGAGGGACTGGATAAGTGAGAAGAGCGAGGCAGAGCTCCTAGCAAGCTATTCCGAGACTCCTGGGTCGCTCTATACAAAGGTCTCGAATGCCGACTGGCTCCTCTACTCGAGCATGGAGCTCTCGAAGCTGATGAAGGTGAACCACACAAGACTGCTCGAGCTCAGGGCGAGGGTGAGGTACGGCATAAAGAATGAGCTCCTGGATTTAGTCGGGCTGGAGCAGGTAGGGAGGGTCAGGGCGAGGATGATGTTCAACAGCGGGATAAGGGGCGTGGCAGATTTGAGGAAGGAGGGAGCGGAGCAGAAACTCGAAAGGCTCTTTGGGAAGGAGATTGCCAATAGAATTTACTCTCAGGTAAAGGGTTTTGTAGACTAACTCCTTTTCCAGATAAAAACGAATTGCAGAAAGGCATAAATATTTTTAAAAAAGTATAATAGCGCTTGAGGGGCACATGTCCTGCTAATTAGGGCGCTTCTATTCCTAGAATGTCATGCTTATTTCCTCCAGAGCAGATATTAGATAAAAACTCCGAGGGCAACGCCTTTATGGCGGGTTACTGACATAGACGATAGCTTTTAATAGTTGTCTATGCATCTACATACCAGATACAAGGCGAATGTCATGGGAATATTTGACAAGTTGGGCCAGACCTTTGGTTCCGGAAAGGGAATGAACATAGAGGACTACATGAACTCGGCTGAGATGGAGGATGTTGACCTGCTCCATGAGCCTGCTGACATGTACATCAAGCCTGTCACGCTTACCAGCGAGAGGGACGTAGAGCCCATAGAGGCCGAGGTTTCAAAGAAGAACATAATACTGCTTGACATATCTGAGCTCAACAAGAGACCAACAACAAGGAACACTATAATCTCGAGTCTCAAGGCGTACGTCGAGAAGATAAACGGCGACATAGGCCAGATAGATGAGAATAGGCTCCTGATAACTCCTACAAAGGTAAAGATAATAAAGAGGAAGAAGGCTGCAGGCAAGTAAGCCTACTTCAGCGCGGTTATGACTGCGTGGAGTTCACTCCTATTCAGGTTAGACTTCCTTATCATCTTAGAGAATGCGTTCCTTGCGGTAACTTTGTTCCTTATTCTCTTGCCATCCATATTCCTATCAAATA
>DAHVVD010000044.1 GCA_027328265.1 Microcaldota archaeon | reverse complement strand
CTCAAGGTCGACTATTATGTCCTGCACCTCGCCTAGGTACTGTCCTGAATCGCTGTAGATGTCCATCCTGTAGATCTCGGAAAGCTTCATCTTCTCGCCTTGTCGCCGCTACTATACCGACGGATACATTTATAAGTTTTCAAGAATAGCGGCAGTGCGACGATCAGCGTGCCTTCACCAGCGCCTGTGCCGTCTCGGGTTCCTTCCTCTGCACGCTTTTCAGACGTATTGTCTTCTCTTCAGCGAGCGCCCTCTCGTACCCCGAGTTCGATTTCAGCAAGCCCTTGGCGACCAGATTGCTGTCCAGCACAGTCTCAGTAACGTATCTTGCGGGACGCGACTTGCCATATTCGTCTTTGGTCATGTAAACATCAGCTAGCACGTAGCCATTGATGCTGCGTATGCTTGATGGGACGTTTATGTTCCTAACATAAGAATCCTGAGATGAGTCCTGCATTGAAGGCACACGTATTACCGCGTGATTTAGCGTTTCGACGCTCTGCGCGCTGTGCAGATCCCCTACGAACACCACTGACGCGCTTGATTTCCTCTTCTCGAGCGCGCTCACCATACCGGCTTTTGTGGCTGGAAACCTGTGGGTGAACATCACGTTGAAAATGTGGTCTTCATCTTCGACTGTGAGAGTGTCTGTGCCTGTCTCGCTGCCGCTTATGGCTTTGATTCTTGATTTCCAACCATCGGGCAATTCACCTCTTTCCGCAGCCAAGCTCAAATAAGTTATCACTGTATTTCTCAACCTTATCGCCTCGTCATGAGCCTCGTCTGCTTCTGTGTTGTTAGGGTGGTTTCCTGAAACGAGGACCACAGATCCCCCACGTGTGATGGTTTCGTAAATTGCCTTTCCGAAGATCTGGATGAACATGAGTGGCTGCGAATCTACGTTCAGAACCACAGGAGCATGGGGATTGTACACCATGACCTCTGGGTCGTTTGACGGGCCTATCACGCTCGCAAACCCTATTCCGTTGCCTCTGTTTCCCTCTACAATGTCGCCGTTGAATACTATGAAGTCTGGATTTCTGGAGATTATGTCTTCGGCCGCAGCCTTCATGAGATCTATCCTGCCGTGGCCCGCGATATGCGTATCGGAAACCACAGCGAATCTGTAGCGCTTGAGCGGAGGAGGCTCTGGTTTGTCCATGTAAGGAACCATCTCCATGAGCATGTCTTTCGTAAGCCACGCGGCGTCCCTGGGCCTGAGCTCGCTTGGCCTCCTGCTCTTGACAACTGCGACCTCGAGGCCCTCCTTCTCCTCGAGCGCTCCGCTGCCTTCGGGCGTTTTGTCCTTCACTACAGAACTCAGCATCTTCTTCACGGTCTGGCCCTCCTCTATGTCGCTGCGCGCCCTTTCCTGTTGGAGCAGCCTCTCCTTGAGCGAGTCAATGGTTATGCTTGCATCCCTACCTATGACGATCATCCTCGCGCTCACATCTATGAGCATCTTCGCGACAGCTTTTGCTTCCTCTATCTTGGTGCCCTTGTTCCACTCAGTTGACACCCCTTTCTGGCCGTTGCTCCTCCAGAATGGACCCTGTTCCGCAGTAAGAAGAAGCGACTTAGATTCTCCTTTCATCAACTCGAGCGCGCTGGAGCTGTATGCATGGTGTCCGGTTATCAGTACGTTGATAGGTACGCTCTCGAGCTTGTATTTGGCGTAGCCGTCGCTGTTCTCTAGCACCCTGTTGAGCACCACGGACGGCAACGTGTTGCTTCTGGAAGTCAGTGAGGAACTCTGCTGCCCAAGCGACCTGCCTACAAGCACGTTAGTTTGGAAGCTGTTGTCCTTCATCCTGTATACTTTGAGTCCTTCAGTCTGCAGCCCTATGTTTCTCTTCCTACCGAACGTATCCTTTAGGGTTGACATATAGTAAGAAACGGCAACCGCGTAAATCTCCTTCGCCACCTCTGGTGGCGTTGCCACCGTCTTGGAGAACCTCCTTACTGCTTTGGTTCTCTCCTGTACTGTCTCTGCTATCTGCTGGAAACTCGTGTCCTTGAGCCTCTTCTCTATCTTCCTCAACGAGTTTGCCACTTTCTTGGCCTCGTTCTGGAGGTTTGTGAGCTCCTTGGATCCTGGCTCTGCGACCTTGATCCTTTCATCAATCGTGTTGCTCTGCGTCTCCCTCCGCGCCTTCAGGCTCTGCAGCTCCTTCTGTGACATCCCGCTCTCTGCGAGCTCGTAAAGTTTGGCAAGATGCTTAGCGCGCTCCTCGAACTCCCCCATCTCCTCGCTGTTGATGCGCATCTTTATCCTTAGGTTCTCGGCTTCTTTCAGCAGGCTCTCGTTGTCGGGGTTCTTTGCCAGTGTCTTGACCATCTGCTGGAGCGAGTCTACGCAGTTGCGGAGTATCGCCTCCCTTGTTTCCTGCCCATCAAGCGTTTCGAAAAGGAAGTCCTCTATCGCGAGTGGCTCAAAGTAATAGGCAAGTTGGAGCTTGAGGAAGAGGTCGTCTATGTTGTTTGCGTCGCTTGTCCCGAGCGTGTATACAATCTTTGAGGAGCTTGGCAGCGCACGGAAGAGCCTCTCCACGTGCGGCTTCATCTTGGCAGCCGCATCGTCAAGGTTCTGTATGCCGTCCTTGAGCGAAAGCAGCTTGTACTTCTTAATCTTCGAAGCCATTTCTGGTATCTCGGGAAGCACGCCGCCTAACATTATCAGCATGTCCGGTACTTCTTCAGGATTATGCTGGAGATAATATGAGAGGCCGATAAGGTTGTCTGTGCTCATGAAGCTCGATGCGCCGCCAAGCTGGGATATGGTAAGTATCTTGAATGACCTCCTCTGCAGCGCCGATCTCTCTGCGGGGCCTGGGAGAGAGTAGGATATCTCTTCTTCATCAATCCCAGTTAGGATTGGTGCTGGTTCCACTTGCTCCCCGTGCGTTGATAATGGAGCATCAAGTTTTAAAAGACACGAAATCCAAAACTTTACTTAGCTTATCGTTTTGTGTGCAAGTGTAAACGTTTTTCTAAGGTTGCATCCACTCAATTTCGAAGTAATCATGTCTACTGCCAGGTAGCCTTATCTGCTTCACTTTGTAGTATGTGACTGCCGTTTCGCGATCTGCGATGGCAAGGAGAAGTTCGAGCCCCTTCCTGTTTGACTCGTTTATTGCCTTTGCAAACTCCTGACCGCCTATGTATTCCTCTTCGCCGAGCGAAAGCATGGCAAACCTAGGAGAGGACTTATCGGGCGAATCCGCCTCGCCTCCGTGCCTGTGGTACAGCACGAAATCAACATCTTGCCTGCCAGCACCTGTCTTTCCAGGAATAGCTAGTATCAAAGTCTTCCTTACCGAGTGCGCGACTCTTATCGCCCGCGCCCACTCTGATATTAGCAGCTTTGAGTCCTTTGGAAATACCTGTATGACGTGCTTGGAGTGCGTCTGGTCTCCTCCGGCTTCCATCGGTTTGGCGCCTGGGAAGTATACACGGAAGTGGGTGCCGAACTTGAATCCGGTCTTTATGACGTATCCTTTCTCCCTCCAATCCTTGTATACTTCGTAAAGGCTGGTAAAATCCGTTCTGCGCTGGGTGGCAATACCCATCACATCGCGCCTTGTAGCATTTTCTAGGAAGAGGATGCCACGATCAACGAGAAAGAGAGTTTCGAATATGTCAAGTTTGCTCATGCTGCCCCTGTTCGCCGCCTTATACGATCCGTACTGGCCTATCCAGAATTTCTCGTAAAGTGCCCTGCCTTCCTTCTCATCTTCAACAACTGAGACAAGGTCGGCACTGAAGAATGTGCCACGAAGTTTTTTGGAGGGCAGTTTGAGTGAAGAAGTGGGGTAGTCCTTGGAGGTTGGCGCTTTCTGCTTCGTGTACTCCCTGCTGCTCGGTATGGCAATAAGCCCCCTGTCCCTCCAGTCTTTGTAAGTGAAGTAGCGTGCCATGAACTTCCTAGAACCGGAGAATAGCGAGGCGAGAGAGCTGAAGCTTACTGCCTGTCCGTCTTTCTTGCAGGATGCGTTACGCGCATCGATGAGATATAAAGCCTCCTCTGGAGAGAGTTTTATGCTTCTGCCGTCACGCACTCCATAGTAGCCTTTTGCCAGCGCATCTGTGGTAGAGGCGTCTGTGGTGGTGATTGAGTTCTTGCTACGGAGAGAAAGCTCGAGCATGCCGTCACAGGAATATGTGCAGCAAAGCACATATAAACTTCTAACACGCTGTGTCTAGTGGCGACAGATTGAAGGATCCTGCTTACAGGGAAAGGGTGAAGCGCGCAAGGGCCGCAGTGCTAACGATACTAGTACTGAGCATAGGCATGTTCGTTGTCATAGCAGTGCTTGCGATGCTGAATGAGGGCGTTGGAAAATTCGTGTCCACGATAGAGTCAATAAACCCTTTTTACTATATTTTGGCCCTGGCCTGCGTATTGTTGAGCACGATAGTCGGATTTCCGAAATGGAACATGTTCGTTAAGAAACTTGGGATTCGAATCCCATGGCAACAGAACTTCGCTGTATACCAATCCATGTTCTCAATGGACATAACACCAGGTAGGTGGGGAAGGGCGGTAGTAGCCTATACACTTAACAGGATAACTGGTTTGAGGTTCGGGAAAACGTTCCCTGCAGTCGTGGCTGACATACTGACCGACTTCCTGGGTTTTATCGCTGTTGCGCTGGTTACTGCGTTTTTAGTGAAGAGCTTTACTCTCATATCTGTGGTGATAAGCATACTTCTACTTATCCCGTTTTTCTTCATATATGTGCGCGCTCCGTATGAATGGATAAAAAAGAAGCTGGGTGGATGGCGCAGGCTGAACGGTGTGTTCAAAACAGCAGACATGTACTTCAGAAGCAGCAGGTCCCTCGACGCTGGGACATACCTGTATGCGATGATATTCACTGTTCCGTCTGTCATCTTTAGCAGCTTAGCCCTCTACTTTGTGGTGCTGAGCTTCGGGATCAACCTTACACCAGATTTCATACCTACGATACTCTTCATCTACACCTCCTCACTCTTGATAGGTATGGTAACAGGCATACCGGGCGCGCTGGGAGTGACTGATGCCGCCATGCTCGGATACCTCGTCGCCTTCTTCGCCGCAGCGGGGATAACTTTCGGGGTTGCAGCAGCAATAGTGATCTTCTACAGGATCGCCAGCATGTGGTTCACTGAGGGGGTGAGCACGAGCTTCCTTGTGTACACGATGAAGTACTGGAACATCAAGCAATAGTGACGATGCGCCTGAGGCTCTCCTCTTCGGCAAAGCTAAGCTTTCCTGGAACTATGAGCGACAGCACCTTTCCCTCAAGCTCCTTGGAGAACCTGCCCATCTCTTTGATCTCGGTGACTATTATCGCTCGGTCTGGCCTGCCAAGATTGGCCATGACGATGACTTTTGTGTCAGCAGTCACGCCCTCTTTCCCCGATATCGCATTTATCAGTATCTCCATTGCCTCTCCTATTTT
>DAHVVD010000027.1 GCA_027328265.1 Microcaldota archaeon | reverse complement strand
TTCAACTTAGGGAGTATGTAGAATGCGCCGTTAGGCTCGACTGCGTGTATATACTCGCTCCTGTTTATCATCGAGGTGGCGAAGTTTGCCCTGTCGGCTATCTCGCTGACCATCGACTTGACTTCCCTGCCATGCTCTTTGACGTTGTTAAGCGCCTCTGCGAACGCGTATTGCGCAGGGGTGTTGGGGCAGAGCCTCATGCTGGCGATGTCGCGCATCTTCTGCTTCACCGCTTGCGAGGTTTTGTCATCCTCTGGAAAGATGGTGTAGCCTATCCTAAACCCTGTAGAGTCGTAGACTTTTGACGCTCCGTTAAAAATCAGGTGTGGTATTCCTTTTGCAAGCTTCGAGATGCTTGTAAACCCGGCGTTGTTGAAGATTATCTCGTCGTAGATCTCGTCGCTTATGAGTAATATCTCATAGTCCTTTGCTAGCTCCACTATCCTCCTTAGGACCTTCTCGCTGAGAACCGTACCTGTGGGGTTGTTCGGGTTGGTTATTATGAGATACTTGCTCGTCTTCTCCTTGCTTTCTCCTTTCAGCCTCTTTTCCAGCTGGTCAACATCTACATCCCATCCGTTTTCCTCGTCGTAGCTGCAGTACGCCGGCTCTCCCCTGAAAAGCGAGAAGTATGAAAGGTATGGAGGATAATAGGGTTTGAAGAAGATTGCATTATTCCCCTTATCTATCAGAGAGCCATTCAGCAGCATCAGGGCTTCGCTTACACCTTGCGTGACCAGTACGTCATCTTCTGTGAAATCAACATTGTAGACGCGTTTGTATCTGTTTACTATCGCCTCTCTAAGCTCAGGCACCCCTAAGAAAGGAGTGTAGCTTGTCTTGCTCTGCTTAAGAGCCTCTATGTAGGCATCCACTATGTATTTTGGAGTCTTGAAGTAGACCACCGGGTCGCCTATGTTTATGCTTGGAACCTTGACTCCCTGCTTGCGAAGCTTGAAGACCAGCATGTCCCCTTCGTGCAGCGGGTTCGTGACTTTCTTGACTCCTTCGGCGATTATGTCCATGTCAATCTTTTTTTATTAATTCGGCATCTTCTATTATAAATGTACCCCTTGTTCCGTCCCATTCCTTCCTTGCTTTCTTTATCTTTATTCTCTTTTTGAAAAGCGGCGCGTTGAGAACGAAGCTTTCTGCTTCTCCGCCCTCGAAAACCATGTTTATACCGTGCTCCTTGTTGAGCTTTTCCAGTCTTGCAATCATCTTCTTGTCTATTCTTTCGCCAAGATAGGAGTCATCAAGCCCTTCTGCTGAAACAGAGGAGATTATGGCCTCGTACTTCTCAGAAAGTTCGTTCAGCTCAGCTAATGGATCTACGTGCCAGAGAGGCGCCATGTTCTCTATTTCCAGCCTGTCAGTGATTTTTCTTATCCTGTCTGCCTGGTATCTGCTGTATGTGGCACCGGTGACAAGCAGTTTTACATTGAAATTCTTGAAAGCATTCTCAAGATCTAGAAGTTCCTTCTCCTTTTCTCCTTTAGTATTAACAAATTCCTGCCTTATGGATAAGGCTTCGGCCTGGAGCCTTGTGAAGTTCATGTTCGGATGGTGGAACATGTAGCTCGCATTGTTCTCGGGCAGCATGCTGATTAGGAGGTCTATGTTTATGCCACGCTCAGAGGCCTTGTGGAGAGCCATCGTGGAGTCTTTGCCCCCACTGTAGAGGCATGCGTTTGTCATCAGCTTCCCTTCTGCAGCCTTTTCTTGACGTGCTTGAGCGCCGAGAACGTGTCTCTGTCTATCTCCTCCAGCCTCATCGAGATCTGCTTTGCCTGAACGTTGAGATTAGGTATCACTATGTAGTCCAGAGCGTTTACCCTCCTCTTCGTCTTCTCCACTTCGAGTACTATTCTCTTGAGTCCCTGCTCCCTCTGGGCCACGTCTATTATTGTGTCAAGCGCCTCCTTGAAAGAGGCATTGAGGTCGTCTACTGCCACGCTGAGCGAGAGCATTCCTAGGAGGTCGTCGGTCTTGGCCTCTCCCTTCTTTATCTCAGGCACCTTGACTCCCATGATATTCCTTACAGAGAGACCTATCGGCTCGGCCTCCCTTATGTAATTTGCGGCTTCCTCTAGCTCATAATTTCCTGTGTAGGTGTATGCGGTCCCTAGAGTCTTGTAGGCCTTCTGGAGTATCTCGTATAGGGCATCTCTGTCCTTGCCTGCGCTCTTGAGCAGCTTTAGGAACTCAAGCACAAGGACCTCCCTCTTCTTCTTGAGGATGTCGTAGCCGCGCTTGGCCATCCTGACCCTGTTCCTCGTCGTTATGAGATTTATCCTAGTCGGGTTAAGTCTTTGTTCTGCCATGAATATTACTTCTTCTTGTAATATTTCTTCACGTATTCCTCCTTTACTCTCGTGAGCTCAGTCTCGGGAAGCATCGAGAGCAGGTCCCATCCTATTGAGAGAGTCTCCTCTATCGTCCTCTTCTCGTAGAATCCCTGGCCTAGGAATCTCTTCTCGAACTCGTCACCGAACTTGAGGTAGAGCTTATCGCTCTCGCTAAGTGCCTCTGCTCCTACTATCGAGCTCAGGCTTTTTGCATCCTGAGCCCTTGCGTATGCGCCGTATAGCTGGTCTGCCACTCCCCTGTGATCCTCTCTTGTCTTGCCTGCTCCTATTCCGTTGTTCATAAGCCTTGAAAGAGAGCCCAGAGGGGTTATTGGAGGGTATACACCTCTGTTCTTGAGCTGCCTGCTAACGTATACCTGCCCCTCTGTTATGTAGCCCGTGAGATCTGGTATCGGATGGGTAACATCGTCGCTAGGCATCGTTACTATGGGGAGTTGGGTTATGCTTCCCTTCTTTCCCTTCACGACTCCTGCGCGCTCGTATATGCTCGCAAGGTCTGTGTACATGTAGCCCGGGTAGCCTCTTCTTCCCGGGACTTCTTCCCTGGCGCTCGAGAGTTCTCTCAGCGCTTCAGCATAATTCGTCATATCGGTGAGTATCACAAGAACATGCATTCCCTTCTCGTACGCCAGAAACTCAGCGGTAGTTAGTGCGAGCCTTGGCGTAAGTATTCTCTCTATGCTTGCGTCGTTCGCGAGGTTGATGAATGCTACTGTCCTCGAAAGTGCGCCTGTCTTCCTGAACTCGTTGATGAAGTATGCTGCATCGTCGTTCATGAGACCTATCCCTGCGAAGACCACCGCGAATGCCTCGCTCTGGTTCTTCACGCTCGCCTGCCTTGTTATCTGCGCGGCTATCTCGTTGTGCGGAAGGCCAGATCCTGAGAAGATGGGAAGCTTCTGCCCTCTGACCAGGGTGAAGAGCCCGTCTATCGAGGATATACCTGTCTCGATGAAGTCACTCGGCATCTGCCTTGCTACAGGGTTTATCGGCTCGCCGTTTATGTCCCTCTTGTCCTCGTATGAGATGCTGGCCTTCACGTCAAGAGGCCTCCCCTGGCCGTCGAATATTCTTCCAAGCATGTCTGAACCTACGCCGACTTTGAATGTCTCGCCGAGGAAGCTTACTGAGGTCTTGTCTATGTTGATGCCGTCGGTCCTCCCGAAGACCTGGACTACAGCGTACTTCTCGCTTGTGTCGAGCACCTGGCCCAATCTCAGCTCTCCGTTTGCCATCCTTATGTTTACTATCTCGTTGTAGCCTGCGTTCCCTACCTTGCCAACTATTACGAGAGGGCCTGCAACGCTCTCTATTGTCTTGTATTCGGTTTCGAATTTCATAGCATCACTCCTTTGCCTCCTGCGCCTCTTCCTTGAGGAGCGCAATGAACTCTGAATTAATGTGATCGTTAATCTTCTTGCCCGTGTCGTCTGCCTCGCTCTCCTTTATTGATTTCATCCTGGAGATCTCAGCCCTAACTGACATCTTTACGACTCTGTCTATAGGAACCCCTTTGGCTATCGCGTCGCTTGCGGATCTTGCGAAGTGCAGCATTGCGGAAAGCATTACTGCTTGCTTCTTCAGGCTTGTGAATGTGTCTATGTCATCGAACGCGCTCTGTCGTAGGTAATCTTCGCGAAGCATTCTTCCTATGGTAAGGATTATCCTCTCAGAGTCAGGCAGGGCATCCTCCCCTACCAGTTGCACTATGTCCTTCAACTCGGCTTCCCTCTGCAGAAGCCTCATGGCCTCTTTCCTGTTTTTTACAAAGTCTTCTCCTACATTCTTTACATACCATTCTTCAAGTGGGTCTAGGTATAGAGAATAGCTCAGGAGCCAGTTTATCGCGGGAAAGTGTCTCTGGTCCGCAAGCGCTTTGTCAAGGGCCCAGAATGTCTTAACCACTTTAAGTGTACCTTGCGAAACCGGCTCGGTTATGTCTCCTCCTGCAGGGGACACAGCTCCGATTATGGTTATTGATCCTACTTTCCCGTTGAGTGTTTCGACCTTTCCGCTTCTCTCGTAATATTCAGCAAGCCTCTTGGGTAGGTACGCTGGATAACCTTCCTCTCCAGGCATCTCCTCGAGCCTTGCAGACATTTCTCTCATTGCTTCGGCCCATCTTGATGTGGAATCAGCCATTACGGCTACGTTGTATCCCATGTCCCTAAAGTATTCTGCTATTGTAATTCCGCAATAGATGCTCGCCTCTCTTGCTGCGACAGGCATGTTCGAGGTGTTTGCAACAAGTATCGTCCTTTCCATAAGTGGCTTTCCGCTCTTCGGATCCTTCAGCTGTGGAAATTCTGTGAGGACGTCTGTCATCTCGTTGCCTCGCTCACCACAACCTACATATACTATGACGTCAGCATCAGACCATTTTGCAAGCTGCTGCTGGATTACCGTTTTTCCTGATCCGAATGGCCCTGGCACAGCTGCAGTTCCGCCTTTTGCCACAGGGAAGAGAGTATCAATGACCCTCTGTCCTGTTATCAATGCTTCACTTGATCTAAATTTATTCTTTGATGGTGACTGTATTCTTACTGCTCTCCTCTGCATCATAGTGAGTTTTGTTGACTTGCCCTTTGATTCAACTTCCGCTATAGTGTCTTCCACTGTGAAGGTGCCGCTTTTGATGCTCTTGATTGTGCCTTCTACATGATTAGGAACCATTATGTAGTGCTTAATCAGATCTGTCTCTTGTACATGGCCGAGTATAGTCCCTGGCTTTACGTGAGAGCCTTTCTTTATCTCTTTTTCGGCTACGAATTGCCACTTCTTCTTTTTGTCAAGCGCTTCTACAACTATTCCTTTTGAGATGAACGTTCCGCTTTTCTTTTCTATGGCGGAAAGGGGCCTTTGTATCCCGTCGTATATTCCTCCAAGTATGCCTGGGCCAAGTTCGACGGAGAGTGGAAAGCCTGTTGAAACCACTTTTTCCCCAGGTCTGATGCCGGTTGTATCTTCGTATACCTGTATGACTGCATCATCGCCTTTTAATTGGATTATCTCGCCGATCAGGCCCGAATTCCCGACCTTGACTACGTCATACATGTTGCTTCCGAGCATCTCCTTTGCTATTACCAGGGGTCCTGAGACTCTTTTTATTGCTCCCATAATATCACTTCATGTCTTGTTGCTTATATCTATTCCGATTGCGCGGATTATCAGCCTTCTTAGAGTGTCAGGCACCTTCTCCTCGTTGTATCCTGGTATCTCCATGAAGACAGGCAGTATGCTGCTGTCTATCGCGTTGAGTATCTTCCTGTCCTTCATGCCCCTGACGAGCTGAGCACCTATTATTATCAGGCCTATGTCATCCCTCTGCATGAGGTCCCGTATTATCTGTTCCGCCTTTGGACTTTCTTCGGTATCGTAGTACTCAGTTACACCTGTAAGCCTGAAGCCTATGGTCAGGTCCTTCTTTCCTATTACCGCTATCTTGTAGTTCTTCACTCCGCTTTCCATACCATCAATCTTTGCGTCTCCTCCTTTGTCAGGCCGTAGAGCCTGCTGTTTATCGCTATCCTTAGCGTGTAGATCTCAATCTCCTTCATGTACGCGTAAGCGAGTATAGCGCCGAAGGAGAGTATGCTGTGCCTGAGCAGGCTTACCGAGCTGTTGAAGATCGAGTTCTTCATCCCTATCTCAAATACGAGAAGATGCTTTGTGTCGCTGTTCTTGTATATGTCTGTGGCGCTCTTGAGATCATATATCTTTACCTGAGACGTGAGAGACTCGACGTCTTTTGAGCTGTTGTACAGCTGCTCCAGCTCCTGCATCGAGAGGTTCCCGCTCTCTATCAGGCTAGAGCCGAATGCCTGGAACTTTATTCCGAGCCTCTTCGCCTTTATCAGGAGAAGGATGTTCTTCATGTCTATCTCCATCTTTATGATCCTAGCTGACTCGTTGTGCACTACGCGCAGCCCTATTATCACGTTACCAAGCAGTTTGTAGTAGCTCTTGTCTATCTCTGCGACAGCATCGAATGTGCTTCTGCTCTTTTTGTATGTCTCTAGCGCGCTTCTGAGTATCTCAGCATAGGGAGAGTTGAGCATGAACTTGTTGAGCATGCCTTCTATGGTCTCCTCGCGCATCGCCTCCTTGATGACTGTCGCGTCGTACCTCCCGTAATCTATCACGTACTTCGCTATCTCCTCGTACGACTGCTTTCTGTTCTTCGCCTCCATCGCGAGCTTGACGTTGTAGAGCTCCCACTTGCCTGCTATGGCGCGCATCAGCTTCCTTTCAGTTGTTGGAGAGATCTGGATCAGCTTGACCACGCTCTTCGCGAGGTTCCTGCTCAGCGCGAAGTCGATGAGATCGTTCTTTATCTCTAGGCCGCCGAATTCTTCTATGTCCTTCTTGAACTCTCCCTGGTAGAGTATCTGTATCATGGTGCTTACGTCCTTTGCGTTTATTATCTCCTGCATCGCCTTCCTTGCTATGAGCTCGCTGCCCATGGCCTTGGCTCTGGCGCTTGAGTAGCCGTAATGCCTTGCAGCTGCTGAGCCTGACAACAAAAAATTACCTCTTCTTTTTCCTTGACTTCGTTGCTGGTTTCTTCCTAACGCTTTTTGCCTTCGCTTTCGGTTTTGGAGCCTTGTGAATTTTCCTTTTATGATTTCCTGCTGGTCTTGTCCTTGAGCTGAAAAGGCCAGTATCGATCTCCTTCTTTGCATACTCCTCCTGCTTCCTCGCTATCTCCTCTATCTCGGCGTTCAGGCACACCTTCCCGTCCTTTGTGGAGAAGACGAATCCGTTGACATTCTCGTATCTTATGTAACCTGGGAAGTTCTTCAGGAGTGCGGCGTTCTTCTTGCTGGTCTTCACCATCATTTCGTCCTTGTCTGCAATTTGGGAGAACTGTCTCATACCAGAATCGAAGATCTTCTTCGTATAGTTCTTAGAGAGCTCAGTCTTGACCTCGGACATGACCCTTGCCAGAGATCTCTCTATGACCTCTCCCTTGGCGCTCAGAATGATCGAGTTCGCCTCCATCTCTGCTCCTGCCTCAGCCTCTTTCCTGAGCCTCTCGGCCTCTGCCTTGGAATCTTCCTCTGCAGCTTTTATAATCGACTTTGCTTTCTCGTTGGCTTCCTTAGTAATCCTTCCGGCCTCGCCTCTCGCCTCGCCGCTTATCTCAGCCGACTTCTCGGCAGCATCCTTAAGGATGTTCTTGCGTATGCTTTCGAGTCCCATGTACAGACCATCAGATTAGGCCGGCCTGGAGCATCACTAGTATCGCTATCACGAAGCCGAAGATGAGCAGGGTTTCAGGAATTACGAAGAAGAGAAGCACTATTCCTAGGTTCTCCTTCTTCTCTGCTATCAGGCCGAGACCTGCGCTTCCTATCCCTGACTGCGCCACTCCGGTGCCTATCGCTCCGCCTGCTATCGCGACTCCAGCGCCTATTGCGGCTATCGCCGCGTTCATGGTTATTGCTGCTACCATATTTACCACATTCAATATTTATTCGCCATTCTCCTTCGTGTTGACTCTCTTGTACCTGAAGGGCTTGAACTGCACTCCGTTTCCGATGTAGAACTTGGAGAAGAACTCAACGAAGTTGAGCCTTACGCCTTGGACTATCCCTTCAAACATTGAGAGGATCATATTCAGGAAGTGCAAAGCTATAAATATGACTAGAAAGACGACGAAAAGAATTATTCCAAACACGCCGGTGCCGAGGTGCGGCGTGAATGCCATGTTTATCAGGAAGGCGATTATCACGCTTCCAAGGCCGAAGCCCATCAGCCTTGCGTAGCTCAGAGGATGTGTTATAAGGTTGGTTATCTCTGTCGCCTCGCTTCCGCTCAGAACCGCTGTTGCTAGCAACGAGATAATAGATATTATTCCCGAAATCTCTGTAATAGTACCGTTGAACGCTCCGAAGAATGCGCCAGCGACAGCTATGGTGCCGAAGATTACTACTAGTATGGAGGCAAGCCTTGCGTATGCCATCTTCTTG
>DAHVVD010000015.1 GCA_027328265.1 Microcaldota archaeon | reverse complement strand
CTTCATCTTCAGATCTGTGGCTCCTGCATTCACTGTGGTCTTCGGGGCTGCTAACGACATGATAATAGCCCTTGGTGCCATGGGCCTTCTGGGAATCCCGCTCGGCACTGCAAGTATCGGCGGACTTCTCATGATAATAGGATATTCTATTGACACTGACGTGCTGAGCGCATTCAGGATACTTAAGATACATGGAGGCACGCCTGAGGAAAGGGCCTACTCATCCATGAAGACAGGTCTTACGATGACAGCAACAGCGATCGTCTCTTTCGGTGTGCTCTTCGCTGTCGCTATATTCACGTACGTGCCGACTTACTATGAAGTCGCAGGGGTTGCGCTCTTCGGACTTATCGGAGACATCTTCACCACATGGATGGGCAACGCAGTGATAATGCTCCTCTACAAGAAGAGGAAGGATGGTTTGTAATGGCAAAGATCGACTACCTTAAGGACTGGAGGATACTGATAGTGATAGCGGTAGTCGCGATACTTCTAGTGCTCGACGTGGTGCGCGGCCTCAACTTCGGGATAGAGTTCGTAGGCGGCACTCAGATACCGATAACTCTTGTGCATCCTGTCAACCCGCTCGAGATGGACAACATAGTCTCGATACTCAGTCAGAGGGTAACAAAGTTCGGGCTGAGTCAGGTAATTGTCGAACCTATAGGCAACTCTGGTATATACGTCCAGGTGCCCACGACAACAGGCAGCGAGATAAACAGCACGATCTCGATAATAAAGCAGCAGGGGGTCTTCCAGGGAATCGTAAACGGTAAGGAGGCGCTGAACGGATCTGGCATATTGCACGGTCCGAACAGCATAACCAGTAGGTATACTGTAGTCAGAAGCAATGTTACATGGATAGTCAACTTTTACTTGACGCAGCAGGCTCAGCAGAAGTTCGTCAAGACTGTATTCGGCCAGGCAAACAAGCCGATATACATGTTCCTAGACAGGCCTACAGCTGCAATTCTCCTATTCAACAAGTCGCTGCTCAGCGCTAACCCGACTGCGGCACAGGAGGAGATAGCCCAGATGCAGACTGCACTCAGGTTCGGCAACCAGACTCTGCCCTTGGAGCTTCTCAGCTCTAACGCAAGCAACTGGGCCTCGCTCGAGAGCTTCTTCGCGGCCAACAGGGATAAGTTCAACTCGGTAATACTTCAAAGGGGCACGCCATCCTACATAACTAGCAACCTAATTTCTCTCAACTACTCACTAAGTTTCCAGACAGCGGCTAACATGACTCCTCAGTTCCTTACAGGCAACTTAACAAATCCTGTATTACTTGACTCATGGCCTGGTGTCGGGCTACTTTCGGCGCCGACACTGAGCCCAGGTCTAACAACAGGAATACTGAGCGGCATAGCAAGCTATCAGATAAACGGCGTCGTGACTAACAGCACTATCCAAAGCGCGATAAACAATGCGCAGAACAAGTCGAAACAGATAGAGACGATACTGAGCGGAGGAGCTCTGCCTGTCCAGGTAATAGTGGGTCAGCCGATAACTACGCCGGCGACGCTAGGTAAGCATTTCGAGATAATCAGCGCAGAGGCTCTCCTGCTCGCCATAGTTGCAGTTGGAGTAACAATAGTGATAAGGTACAAAAAGTTCTTCCTGATAGCACCGATACTCCTGACGACGCTCGCAGAGCTCTTCATCATAGGCTCGATAATGGGCCTCGTTGCTACCATCGACCTCTCCGCCATAGCTGGAATGATTGCAGTGGTGGGAACCGGAGTCGACGCGCAGATAATCATAACGGACGAGACGCTGGCAGGCAGGCAGGATTCTAATCTCAAGACAAGGATAGGTCATGCCTTCTACATAATAGTGAGAAACGCATTCCTGCTCACGCTTGCGATGCTCCCTCTCTTCTTCTCGGCGCTTACGAGCGAGATCTGGTTCGCAGGCGCGACGATGATAGGCGCACTGCTTGGAGCTGCGATAACGAGGCCGGCATACGGAGCGATAGTGAGCAGGCACTACGCCGAGAAGGTGTGAGGCGTGGTAGCAAAGCACTGCCCCATATGCAACAGGACAAGCAACGTGATAAGGTTCTACGGCGAGTTCTGCGAGAAGTGCGCTGGCGAGATGCTCGGCGAGAAAATTCCAGTTGTTATAGAGATCGAGAGATGCAAGAAGTGCGGCAGGATAAGGACCAAGGAGGGCATGAAGGAGGAGGACGGCAAGAGCCTGAACCTTGCAGCTGAATCGAAGTTAAAGAACTACAGAATCAAGCTTATTGAATACTCAAAGGACAAGGCACTATTTGACATAGTCCTTGACGAGGGAAGGCAGGGGAGGCTCTCGATAGAGAAGGAGATAGGGCTCGAATACAAGAACATAACATGCGAGAGTTGCTACAAGAGGATAGGAGGATACCACGAGGCTGTCTTCCAGCTGAGAGGCGACCCTGAGCGTATCGAGAGATTCGTTGAGAAAGTTGGGAGGTACATGGAGGCGAGGGGGGAGTTCATAGCCAGGGTGGACAAGGTGGAGGGCGGCCTCAACGTCTTTATAAGCAGCAAGAAGTCCGCAAACGCATTTATATCTGAAAGAGACATTGCAGCTACGGCGTCATACACGCTCATGGGACTGAAGAGCGGCAAGAGGATCTATAAGAACACCTACGCGATAAGGTTATAGAAATGAGGATGGCAGCTTTTGCAAGTTTTAGTTTTCTTCTCATTGCTCTAGCACTGCTCCTTCCCCTGCAACATGCCGCGAGCGCGATACTGAATCCGTCAGGACCCTGCGCCCCCTTCAATACCACCCTGCTCGCATGCAGGGATGGTTATCCTATAACAATTAGTTTCTCTGTAAGTGCGCCTTACCCCCTCTTCTATGGAAGCTTCACTGTCATGCCGGCAGACACAGCTAACATAAGCGAGGCCGTTGATTCGTTCGGCAATCAGTGCTCTGTGGCAAGCGGAAGCACACAGACATGCTCGGTTAACCTCAAGCCGATACCGCTCTTGCAAGGAAATGGCACTATAAAGAAAACTGTCTTGCTGAGGCTCAGGTCAACTTCGTACCCGCAGATAGTCTTCAATGACAGCTTCAACATCTCCATCTACCATTACCTGGACCAGAACGAGAGCATATTCATAAGGGCCTACAATCAGACCTTCCTGAGGTATGAGGGCGAGAACGAGAGCTACAGCTACTTTTGCGGAGTGTATGGCATCTGCAACTCGCAGGTGGGATACGGCATAGCGCTATCAGGCAGCTACCTTGCCTTCTCATATCAGGATGCAAGCCAGAACCTCCTCTCGAATGCATACTACAACGTGAGCGTTGCCAACAGCACGCTTTCGGGAGAATATGGCCAATACTCAGCATTCGTAAACCAATCGAATAAAATACTCCAGAACTGGGTCTCAGCGAGGTACCAGCTTGCCAACGATACGAACAAATTCAACGCAAATGAGGCTGCTCTTGCCAAGTGCGGCATCGCTACGAACATAGCAGATGGCATAAACAACACAGCAGCATCTTCGATGCCGACGACATTGAACGGCTCTGCAAACTACAAGGGAAAGGTGGCAAATTTTACTGATTACGAGGACGGTGAGATAAGCAGGTGCCTCTCCGGCTCAGGAGTCTCCTCTGCGACTGGCTTCATCTCGAGCATAGAGGGCAATAGTATATACCTCATACTGATTGTTGTAATCATCATAGTTTTGGTATATGCTGTATTGAGGTTCAGGAGCCACAGGGAGGTCAAGAGGATAAGGGAGGAGGCCGTGACAGAGAAGGCTCATGAGGCGCTTGCGGAGAAGAAAGACGATGAGAAGAGGCACGGGGAGCAGCCTGAGGCAGAGGCTGGAGCAGAAGGTCCGAAGATATGATCAAGAGTCAGATTCTCTTCTTATAATATGCTGTTTTACGTTCAGAGCTTCCGCTAGGTCACATTAATGAGCGTCGTCTTCAAGACTTCTTGACGTTCTTGGCGCGTGGGCCCTTTTCGCCCTGCTCAACTTCGTACTCGACTGCGTCGCCTACTGCGAGCGCAGATCCGCCTTCTACTGCAGAGATATGCACGTAGACATCCTTTCCATCGTCTCCGGTTATGAACCCGAAGCCGCGGCCGACGTTAAACATCTTTACTTTTCCTTTCATACTATCACTTGTCACTATTATTGTGAGAGCGCTAATCTATATAGTTTTACATTGCCTCGGGAACTCCCTTTTCCTAAGCTGGTAAGTCAAGGAATTGTGAGAGAAGCCTTAAAGATTATAGTATGGTAGAGATAATTGGAGGTCTTATGCAAAGCAAGAGTCAGCATGTGCCTGTCTCAAACGCAAGGCCGTATAGGTCAGGTCCTGCGGCTCTGGCAGACTTGCTGATATTCATCGTATTCACGGCTGGAGGCTACTATTATGGAGGCCTCAACAATGCAGGAATAGGCTTCGGGGTCGCGTTCATACTCGTGCTGGTGCTCTCGGTAAGGATACTCAGCGAATGGAACAGGAAGGCAGTGCTGAGGTTCGGAAGATACGTTGGAGTCATAGGGCCTGGGCTCTTCCTGATCGTGCCGATAGTCGATGCAACAACTGCTACCATAGACACAAGGGTGCTCAGCACCTCGTTCAAGGCTGAGAAGACGCTCACAAAGGACAACGTACCAGTGGACGTCGACGCCATACTCTTCTGGCAGGTCAAGAACGTCGAGAGGACGATCCTTAACGTCCAGTCATACTACGACTCGGTGCTCCTTGCCTCACAGACAGCCATGCGTGACATAATAGGGAAGAGCGAGCTCTCGGCTATGCTTGCCGGAAGGGACATAATAGGAGAAGACATCCAGAAGCTCATAGAGGAGCGCACCACCAATTGGGGCATAGAGGCGATCTCAGTGGAGATAAGAGACGTCACAATACCGCCTGAGCTCCAGAATGCTATGGCCCGCGTTGCAACATCAGACAGAGAGAAGCAGGCGAGAGTCATACTTGCGGAGAGCGAGTCACTGGCTGCAGACAAGATGATAGAGGCCTCGAAGAAGTACGAGAAGGATCCTTACGCGATGCAGCTCCGTGCGCTCAACATGATGTACGAAGTGAGCATCAACGGCAAGAATATAATGGTCTTCGTTCCCACAGAGAACAAGGGCTTCGCGATGCCAGTGCCCTTCGGAGTGATGGGCATAAAGGAGTATCTAAGTATGAAGGGTAGGGAAAAACCTGAAGGAAAAGGACAGAAGAGGGGAAAAAAGAGCGGCAATTCATGATTCTCGTGATTCAATGAAAGCCGTAAACATTGCATTTGCCTGTTATCCTGTGAGCAGCCTCAACAAGTCAAGAAAATTCTACGAGCAGGTGCTGGGGCTCAAGGCGACCTCTGTCTGGGTCAAGAATGACAAGTACGGATTCGTCGAGTATGACATAGGGCCCACAACGCTTGCGATAGGAGCAGGCTCGGACAACTTTAAGATCGGGAAAGGAGGAGCTGGAGTCGCGATAGAGGTTGCAGATTTCGACAATACTATAAAGGATCTGAAGAAAAAGGAATGTGAATTCGCGACAGAGCCTATGGAGACACCGGTATGCCATATGGCAGTGATAACCGATCCTGACGGCAACAAGATAATGATACACCACAGGAAGGAGGACAAGTAGTCTTCCAGATGAAAATCGAAACGAGACAAATGTCGGCAATGCGCTAGGAAAGATATGGGGGAATACAGGTCCGTAAAATTCCTTTGCTTTTACTTCACGCCTTTATGGTTATTTCGACGAGTGCCTTAGAGAGTGCGGCACATGTGACATCCTCCCAACCACTCCATAAATGAGTCTGGGAAGAGATACTACTTCTTTGGTCGCCTTGTCATTTGCACACCTAATCAATGGTCAAATGACAGGTACCAATAAATAACCTTCGTCGTTAAGGATTAGGATTCATTCAACACAGCAACTTACTGTGATTTATCCTCAAAATGGGTTTAGGATCAGGATCGTGAGCAATCTTTCGCCTCCGATTAAGGCCATTTTGGGCGATTTTCCATTGGAATACGGAGATAAACGCTTCCATTTGTGGTGACAAAACCCCAAATGGCGAATTGATTTAGGGCACGTTGTTACTGGAAAGTGGCGAAGTTAAGCTCTGAAATACCAACCAGCGTTCACTTCGCCGTCACATTGGCTGATGCGTTCGCATCCACCTCGCCTGTCACTAAGAGGCGGTACTGGGATCCGCTTGTAGGGATTATGGTTATGCGCCCCTTGCCGAAGCTTAGCCTGCCGCTGAAAGTGAAGGTGGCCGTAGAGCCTGCCGTAAGGTTGTAGCCTGATGCCTGCCCCTCGGCCTCGGTGTTCAGGGAAGGCAGCGAGAGGGTGCTGTTTTGGTTAATAAGGAAATTGAAGACGTGGAGGTGCTGCACGTCTATGCCTTCTGCTTCTGAAAACATGTCTAGCCCAAAGCTGCTTTGGTTTCCGGAGCCTGCATGACCATAGTCACCTGCGTTGCTATCCCCAGTCACGGAGCCTGTCAGGTTGAGCGCCACGCCACTTTCGCTCACGCTGCCGTTGTCCTCTATGTGCACTGTTGTGTTCTCTGTCGCGTTGAGCCCTGAGGCCGGAACCTGGACTGTGACGCTGTAGTTCCCGAATATCGTCACATGCCTTAGGGTGACGCTGGAGTTGGAATTGTCTTTCACAGTCACTGAAACGCTGGTCAGGTTGCCTGTTATGCTCATGGATGACGATACAATGCTTATGTTTGGCCTTACGTCTTCCAGCTCCTTCCTGTCGCTCGCATTCAGCGGCTCTCTGGCTCCTATGCTTGACGAGGCGTGGGTGCTTTGGCTCCCGACCACGACTGCCCTTACAGAGGGTACCATGACAAATATGGTTGAGTTTGCCGTGTATATCGTAGCTATTGTAGGGGAGAGGTCGAGGAGCAGGCCTGAGCTCGCGTTGACCTTGGTCCTGCCGACTATATGCGCTGTCACTTTGGGGTTCGGAAGCGTCACGTTGCTAGTGGTGCCGTTTATAGTTATCTTCGCTGAGGTGACATTGAAGCTTATCATGTTTATGGTGGAGTTCGCGGTTATGTTTGCAGTGCCTATCAGCTCGCTTGTGTTTACGAGGTTTAGCAGGTTAATTGTGCCGCTGCCTGATGCACTCACCCACCCACTTCCAGAGGTGCCTTCCGTGTGCACCGCCAGCGAGGAGTAGGTTATGATTAGCGCTGTCGTGCCTGCGGGTACGACAGGCGGATCAGTCAGGAACACAGGCGTCTGCTGGCTGTAGCTTGAAGTGGTTGTTGTGGTTGTCTGACCCGGCGCTCCGCTGGAGGGGCCTTGGCTGGATGGGCTAACATGGTAGCTGCTTAATACAGCTATCGCTACTATTATTACTGTCAGCGCTGCGATTCCGACCAATATTCCCTTGCTCGCCATTGTCTCAACGCTAACATGACACCAGGAAGCTATTTATTACTAGTCATAATTTTCGTATTTGTTTAGCTCCTGACCGAAAGTATTGCAGTTTTTCTCACATGACAAAAGGGGCTTGGCCCCTTTTGAACCCCAAGCACGTCGGGCTCACTCCGCAGCAAGCTAGCGGTATCTCGCCCGACGATGGCAATTCCAGTTGAACTGCAGTTTCGTCTATTTCCCTTCATCCTTGTCAGGCAGGAATGGTTCGTATGAGACATCCTGTCGTCTGATAGAAACGGCGTGGGCTTTCTGCTCGGCATAGGTAACCCCGCCACAAGTGGTCGGGATATTCTTCTGCGCTAATAAACTCCAAGGACTCATTCGTTTAGCGAGGAAGATTGAGATGATGAGATGACGCTAAGTAGACTTTATCCCAGCTCAATAACATCTTTATATGGCTACATAATTAAATAATTATATAAATGTAGTCATTATGTCCACAATATTTATATATCTATATAATGTAGACATACTATGTCATTTATAGAAAAGCAGAGGCATGGCAAGCATTCTTACTTTTATTTGGTCAAGAACATCAGAATAACTCCGACTAAATTAAAAAAACTTAGAGTCTGGTTAGGTAGGGAGGTTCCCAAGCAAGATGAGTTGCAGAGATATTTCATCGAACTAGAGAAAAGGGCAATGGAACGATATAGCACCAAATGGTTACCTAAGGAGCTTGTAGAAAAAGTTGATGACCTAAGCGCTTCTATAACAATATTTCACAAAACGCCCACAAACATACTACCAAAGGATTTTCTAGTACGATATACCTACAATACAAATGCAATAGAGGGCAACCGTCTAACTCTTAGGCAGACGGCACTGGTTTTTAGCGATAGAATAGCTCCAGAAGGTACACGCGCAGATGATGTTATTGAAGCTCTTAATGCGGTCGATGCGTGGAATTTTATTAAATCGTACAAAAACAGATTAAATAAAAAGTACGTCTGCAAGATACAGTATGAAATAACTAAAAATACCTCTTGCAAAATACAAGGCAACTATAGAGATAGTGAAGTGAGGATATCAGGATCTGAGCACATCCCGCCAAAACCACCAGATGTTCCAAAGTTACTTGAAGAACTATTTGCAGAATTTTATTCAGAAAAAAAAACCTTACACCCGATAGAACTTGCTGCATTATTGCATAATAGATTTGTGGGCATACATCCATTTACAGATGGTAATGGAAGAACAGCAAGACTGCTTATGAACTGGATATTGATTAGAAATAGGTTCCCTCCAGTAATAATTGAAGTTTCCAACAAAGAAAAGTATTACAATGCAATAGAATCTGCAGATAAAGGAGACCAAGGGCCTTTTGCTATTTTCTTAGCCGACCAATTACTCTCACAATATACTCTACCTCTATCAAGTTAGACCTTTCAAATTGGGGTTCAATGGAGGCACAGGCTATTGAACCTGAAGTAGTGGGAGTACAGGGAATCGAACCCAGGCCTACGCCGTGTAAAGGCGCCGTCCTACCATTAGACTATACTCCCTTTTTACCTTGAATGCCTTTTGCAGAACTTTTCTATCTTTTCGAGAGCTTCTCTAAGAGTTTCCTTTGGGGCAAGCGCGACTATTCTTATGTGGTCAGGCATTCCGAAAGCCGAGCCTCTGGCTATCTGCACGTGCTCTTCCATGAGCAGTTTGTGTATGAATTCCCTGTCATCCTTTATCTTGAGTTTCTCCATGTTCAACTTAGGGAGTATGTAGAATGCGCCGTTAGGCTCGACTGCGTGTATATACTCGCTCCTGTTTATCATCGAGGTGGCGAAGTTTGCCCTGTCGGCTATCTCGCTGACCATCGACTTGACTTCCCTGTCATGCTCTTTGACGTTGTTAAGTGCCTCTGCGAACGCGTATTGCGCAGGAGTGTTGGGGCAGAGCCTCATGCTGGCTATGTCGCGCATCTTCTGTTTCACTGCTTGCGAAGTCTTGTCATCCTCTGGAAAGATAGTGTAGCCTATCCTAAAGCCCGTAGAGTCATAAACTTTTGACGCTCCGTTAAAAATCAGGTAGGGTATTCCTTTCGCAAGCTTCGAGATGCTTGTAAACCTGGCCTTGTTGAAGATTATCTCGTCGTAGATCTCATCGCTTATGAGGAGTATCTCGTAGTCCTTTGCCAGCTCCACAATCCTCCTTAGGACCTTCTCGCTGAGTACAGTTCCGGTAGGGTTGTTCGGGTTAGTTATTATGAGGTACTTGCTCCTCTTCTCCTTGCTTTCTCCTTTCAGCCTCTTTTCCAGCTGGTCAACATCTACATCCCATCCATTTTCCTCGTCGTAGCTGCAGTACGCAGGCTCTCCCCTGAAAAGGGAGAAGTATGAGAGATATGGGGGGTAGTAGGGCTTGAAGAATATTGCGTTATCACCTTTTTCTATCACTGTGCCGTTCAGCAGCATCAGGGCTTCGCTTACACCTTGCGTGACCAGCACGTCATCTTCGGTGAAATCAACATTGTAGACGCGTTTGTATCTGTTTACTATCGCCTCTCTAAGCTCAGGCACCCCTAGGAAAGGAGTGTAGCTTGTCTTGCTCTGCTTAAGAGCCTCTATGTAGGCATCCACTATGTATTTTGGAGTCTTGAAGTAGACCACCGGGTCGCCTATGTTTATGCTTGGAACCTTGACTCC
>DAHVVD010000014.1 GCA_027328265.1 Microcaldota archaeon | reverse complement strand
CATTGAGGTCGTTTATCAGTTTGAGCAGCCTCTCCATTGTCTGCTCCTGCGTGAGCCTGAGTTCCGAGAGTAGTCTGTCTGTCTTGTTGACGAAGAGAACCGGCTTTGCCCTCTCCTGAAGTGCCTGCCTCAGCACAGTCTCGGTCTGGGGCATTATTCCTTCTACAGGGTCTACAACGAGCACTACACCGTCGACAGCCCTCATCGATCTTGTGACGTGTCCTCCAAAGTCGACGTGGCCAGGCGTGTCTATGAGGTTGATTATGTGGTCGGCACCATTGTAGTTGAACGAGAGAGAGATGTTTGCCGACTTAATCGTCATCCTCCTGTCCTTCTCTATCTGCTCATAGTTAGTGTAAAGCGCTTCACCAGCGACTGTCTTGGAGATTATGCCTGACCTAGCGAGCAGCGAGTCCGTGAGGGTGGTCTTCCCGTGGTGGACGTGTGCTATGATAGCGACGTTCCTTACCTTGGTAACGTCCTTCATTATCCTTGCTACTTCCTCAGCTACGAACTCTTTCCTTACCAAGAGATCACCTTGCCCTTCTCGCTATCCTCTCGAGTTCGATTCTCTTCTTCACAGCGTAGCTCTCAGGATGGTTTTGCGCAGCCTGAATGAGCTCCTCAGCAAGAGCCTCAGAGAGGCTCCTCTTCTTCTTGAAGCCTCCAATCAGCGAGGCAAGCGCGATGTGCTTGAGCGCGACGTCAACCCTCCTTGTGGCGCTTATACCTACTGCGATGTTGTACGAGATTCCACCATACCTCACCCTCGTGGTGTCCTCTATCGGCGCCGAGTTCTGGAGAGCGTCTATGAATATCTGGACAGGATTCTTGCCTGTCTTCTTGCCTATTATCTCGAAGGAGTTCTCCACTATGTGCATTACCTTGAGCTTCTTGCCCTGGAGCCTTCCGCTCGTTCTTATCACCTTGCCTCCTACCTTCTTTCCTGTGCCTCCCCTCATGAGCTTGTTGATCAGTCTCTCGATTACGCTTATGTGTGTATCGTAATACGATTTCCTCTTCCTCCTTCCGAAGATGTTCGGGTAGGCCTGAAGGTTGAATCTCACTATGGTCGCCATGCTCCTGTCAGTTATCACAACATCTTTCGTCGGATACTTTCCGAAGAGAAGAACCTCCCTTCCTATCTCCACATCCTCTCCCCTGCTCTTTCTAGGCTTGGATTTCTCCTCTGTTACTGGCGCAATCTGTATATCAGTTTCTGCCTTCTGCTCCGCCTGCGGCTGAACTGGCCTCTCACTCTCTTCTGGTTTTAGTTTTAGCGTAACTTCCTCGGCCATACTGTCATCTCTTCGGCTTCTCCATCTTGCCCTTCACTACCTGGTAGAGGTCAGCCCCGTTTACTCCGACTACCCTATACTTCAGGCCAGGTATGCTTCCCATCTGGCCTCTTTGCGAGCCTCCCATTCCCTGTATGGTTACTTCGTCGTGCTCCTCTATTATGTTTATCGAGCCGTCGTAAGGCACGTACGCTCCGACTATCTTGCCGTTCTTTATGAGCTGCACCCTGACGCATTTTATGAGGCCGCTGTGAGGTTGCTTCTGCTGGAGCACGAACTTCTGCAGGACGAGAGCCTTTGCCATCGGAACCGGTCCGACGGGATCGAACTTCTTCTTGAGCTTGAAGTACCTTCTCTTCCACCACTTGTTGAGCATCCTCTGCTTCTTCCTCTTCCTTACGAGTTCCTTTGCTGCAAATTCTCCATTCGGCAATCGAGCACCTAGTAATTCTCCTCGAGTATCTTCGAGCTTCCCGGCTTTATTATCGCGAGGGCGTTGACTGAATGTGGCTTCCCGCAGAGTGCGCCGAGCTCGAGAGAGTTGCCAGAGTATCTCAGGAGCTTTATGCCAGAGACTCCGCAGACATGCACTATGTCCTCCACTATCTCTCTCTTTCCCTTGGAGGCTATGACTACTGCATGTGCGGCGGAGCTGCTTATGGCTCTCATAACCTCCTTATGGCCTAGCGTAACCTCGCCTGTGTCCACAGCTAAGCGTATATCATTGCCAATATCCGGAATAAAACCACTTCCCTTAGCAGAAGAATGCGTTAGCATCCGTGACCTTGAAGGGTAGATATAATCTCTACAAAAAGATATTTAAGCCCTATGGGATACCGACTGAGGTTTTGGCTTATGCAAATTACACCCAAAACCTTCAAGCAGGCCTTAGCAGACTTGCTGCAGCCGATTCTATCAAGCAAAAACCTCTGTTCACCGTTTCCTTTTGATTCTGAATCAATTCTCCAATGTCAACAGGCTCACTTCCCTTTTTCCTTATTATCCTCACTGCGCCAGCCTTCCTCTCTCTTTTAAGCAATCTCAATCCTATGAAATCAGCTAGTCCATCGGCTTCACCCCCGACTACTCTCTGAATCTCAACTGTAGGCTCATATCTAGACTCATAAACTACTCCAGGACCGTTTTCCCCTCCATGGTGATACGTAGCATAGCCCAGCACCTTCGGCACCAAATTATCTTTCTCGTCAAGCAAATATCTCCTAACTGCCTCTTGCCATGATTTAGGTATCCTTTTTCTATAGAAAAGTATGGCTTCCTGCTGACCCTGCCTTATCATGAAGATTGGCTTTTTGCCTTCAGCAGTCTGTTTTTTATCACCCGCAAAAATAAAGTACTTGTTCTTGTCTGTCCTTTCATCAGAACATATGGTGATGTAAAGATCCTGGCCCGTGTTTCTTACTGGTTTTGCCTCTGCTTTTCTCAACCTCTCCGCCATGAGTTCTCGGAATGAGCCCTCCCTATTTCTAACTATACTATCTGCCATGCAAAGTCCACTTCCTCTTAAACTCCCCAGTTTCAACCGACTTGTAAGCACCTCCAGAACTTACAATCCTTTCTCTCAAACCAGATATATAAATTAAACTGCTTGAAAGTCTGTTGCCCGCATAGGTTTAAAAGTCCCGCCAGTTCTTTGCAAAGTACGAGCCTTTATTTCAAGTTCCTCAATAATCTTATTCTTGTCGTCCAAATCTGGATTTCCGGATCTCAATACATAGGCAGGTTCGAGAAGGACTAACCTACGTCTTTCCATGTCTATCATGGCGTTGGCGAAAAGATCGTTGTGCATGAACCCATTCCTTCCCATTGTTTCTACCGCACTATCAAGCTCTCTTCTGATTCTCTGCAAGGATTCCACGAAAACAGTATTTTCAGAAGGTTGCTCAGATGGAAAATCTCGCGCAAGACTCTTCAGCGGTAGCCACTTTGAAATATATCCTACATTGCCACCTACTTCGAAGAGTATGTATTGCACAGATATATTCTCAGGCAGGATTTTATGTAATTGTGAAAGGGTCTCGAACTGGTACCTCATCTGCTTGGGATCATCGTCGTAAACATGGTTATTGCTTCTGCCTTCGATTTTGAGGTGGAGACCAAGCCTTCTCAAAGATTCATCCACTCCTCTCTGTTCTTCTGGGGTGACACGATAGGCTGGTCTGTCTCTATAGACTGAAAGAATATCCTCCACGCGTGCCATAGGCACCGGTAACCTGTGGCTCTGTGCAATAACCTCCATAATGCATCAGCAACCCCTGTCTGCTTCAGATTAATTGCGTCTTTTATAATATATAAAACCAGTCAGTACATGCTCTGGAGGCGCTTTATCCTCTCGTCTATAGGAGGATGTGTGGAGAAGATGTTCATCACGCTGCTAGCCCTGAATGGATTCGAAAAATAGAGCGACGCAGTAACCTCATTCGCCTGCTTTACCGGTGTCGCCTGGGGCTTAGCGGTGTAGTCCTTTATCTTCTTCAGCGCGCTCGCCAGAGCCGCAGGGTCCCTTGTAAGCCTTGCGCCGTTGGCATCTGCCATGTACTCCCTTCTTCTGGATATTGCGAGCCTGACAAGGAGCGCGAAGAGAGGTGCGAGGAGCCCCACAACCAGTGCTATTATCAGTATCATGCCGTTGTTGTTCCTGCTGTTGCCTCCCATGCCTCCGAAGAAGAACATGGTCCTTATGAAAGCTGCGATTATCCCTATCGCGCCAGCAAAGACTACAGCTACCATCATGAACTGTATGTCATTGTTGGAGATGTGGGAGGTCTCATGCGCTATGACTCCTTCGAGTTCCTCTCTGTCCATCATCGAGTAGAGACCAGTTGTGACTGCTATCGCAGAGATTTTCTTGTTCTTACCCGTAGCAAAAGCATTTGGGTTGGGGTCGTTTATTATGTAGACCTTTGGAGTAGGCACCTGAGCCGCTGCCGAGAGCCCTTCCACAATGTTGTAGAGACTTTTGTACTGCGCCGGGTCCGCCTCCTTTGCTCCTGACATTTTTAGGACAAGCTTGTCTCCGGCAGCGTATATGAAGATGGCATAGAGTAATACTATCCCGACAGCTATGACAAGGCCAAATGCTCCTAGGCCAAGATAAGTCGTGAAGAGAAGTATTATGCCCACGAAGAGCAGCGAGAACAGGCAGAGCAGTATAATCGACTTGAGCCTGTTCCTCGCTATCTCGTCAAAGAAACTTGCCATATTCCTACCTATCCTTTGTCACTTCTTCTTAGCTGGCCCCTTTGCCTGGGGCTGGCCAGCCGAAGGTGTGTTTACGTCGTCGAAGTCTACCTTCACAGGAGCCTTCTCTCCTTCCGGAGCCTGGAAGAAGTCAGCCTTCTTGAAGCCGAAGGCATTTGCGAATACGTTGCCGGGAAACTGCTGGACAGCGTTGTTGAAATCGAGAACGTAGTCGTTGTAGGAGGTCCTCACGAAAGCTATCTTGTCTTCTGTATCCTCTATCTGGCCCTGGAGGTCCTTGAAGTTCTGGGAGGCTTTCAAATCAGGATAGTTCTCAGCGACAGCGAAGATGCTCTTGAGTGCCTGGCTTAGCTGGTTATTTGCCTGGGCTTTATCCTGCGCGCTTCCTGTTATTATCGAAGACCTGAGCTGTGTGACTTGGACGAGTACCGATTTTTCGTATTTCATGTAGCCCTTCACGGTGTTTATGAGGTTCGGTATCAGGTCATACCTTCGCTTGAGCTGAACGTCTATCTGCGCCAACGCGTCCTGCACCCTGTTCCTCCTGGAGATGAGGCCGTTGTAGGTGCCTACGACTATGGCAAATATCACAAGCATTACGATACCTACTACGGCATCCAAAATCAGACCCATTATATCACATACTTTATCTTGCATTAAGGTTTTTTATACCATATGGTAGAGTTAGGCAGGTTCAAATCCCTGTAATTACCAGTAATTACCAGAAATATTAGACAAAAGCGGCGTTACGAGAGGATATATTATATATCTTCTTCTTCTGATTAGATACGATATTCATGGAAATTCAAAACCAGCAGCCGAATGCATGGGAGCAGAGCCAGCCTCCACCGCCAGCCCCTTCCGCACATTCTGTTTCTCCATCCCCTCCAAAGAGGAACTTACTCCTCCCTGCAGGCATAGTGGTGCTGGTCGTAATCCTCGTCGCAGGCATCGCGCTTCTATACAACCACGGCACTCAGGCACCAAAGCAGCAGAACTCTACGTCTGCTACCAACTCGATAGCAGCAAGCCAGCCTGCAGCTTCAAACTCCGCTGTGCAATCCGGCACAGACTTCCTCCCTGAGAGCGAGGCGGTCAAGATACTCGGCCAGCAGGGCAACTATTCAACCAAGGCTATGACAAACCAGACTGAGATATCCCTATACCTGTCATCGCTAAGGTTCAAGGGAAACGCGACTGTGAACGCCATATACCTCACTTACCTGAACTCCAGCACTAACAGTTCCGTAAAGCTCCTCGCCTTCAAAGTGGTCTCTAAGGAGAGCGGTGCGATATACGCCAGCTATCTGAATTCTCCCTCCAACACTGGCGGCCTCGCCTCTAATTACAGAGGTATGTCCTATATTACATCAAGCCTCCGCAGCATCACCGTGGTGGTCGCATACGCAGGCGACAGCCTGGTTGGTGCATACGTGCTGGGGAATCCAGCACTGAATCAGACGTTGCTTCTCTCAGCGCTTGCAAGTTACACCGGAGCCAATCTCACCTCCCAGCAGCCCGTGCAAAATGTCACCCTGGCTTCGTGTTCCTCCTTGAACATCTCGGTCACAGCTCCAAACGCCTCCTCTACAGGAGACTGCTCCTGGACAGGCGGCAACCTTACTCTGGTAAGCAATTTCGCGCCCAGCGGCTCCGGCTCATACACCCTGTTCAACGCATCAGGCGGCCTTATGGCTTTCTCCACTCTCCCGCTCAGCAGCTTCAACAGCAGCTCCAGCAAGAGCTGCGTCTCCACCAAGTCCCTCGGCCACCTGCCCGCTGGCAACTACATCTTAAGGCTGACTCTCGCAAACCTGAACGAGAGCTGCGGCGCCACCTACCTCAAGCTGGAAAGCAGTTGACCATTCAGAAAAACTCATTCATTTCAGGCAGCGCCGAGCCACTTATTAGACAAAAAGCGACGCTGCAATAGGATATATTAATTAATATCATCAATTGATAGCACGGCTGGTTTTCATGTCAGGCATAGTGGGCTACGGTGCGTATGTTCCGCGCCTCAGGATAAAAGTGGAGGAGATAGCGAGAGTATGGAACGAGGAGCCCGAGGGCATCAAGAGGGGCCTCAACATAGTCGAGAAGAGCGTCCCATCCCTTGACGAAGACACAGCCACCATTGCGGTTGAAGCTGCAAGGAAGGCAGTCTATCATGCAGGCATAGAAGCAAAAGAGCTCGGAGCCATATATGTTGGATCAGAATCGCATCCTTATGCTGTGAAGCCCACAGCAACGGTGGTGGGCCAGGCGATCAGCGCAGGCAACGCCTTCACTGCTGCTGACCTTGAGTTTGCATGCAAAGCTGGCACAGCTGGCATGGTTATGCTGATGGGCATGGTCGAGAGCGAGATGATGAAATATGGTATGACGATAGGCAGCGACACATCGCAGGGAAGACCTGGAGACGCGCTCGAGTACACCGCAAGCGCAGGAGGCGCAGCATTCATAGTCGGAAAGGAGAAAAAGGAGATTGTTGCAAACCTCCTTGACACAGCAAGCTATACCTCTGATACTCCTGACTTCTGGAGGAGGGAGAATGCAAATTTTCCATCCCACGGAGGAAGATTCACAGGTGAACCGGCATACTTCAAGCACATAATCAACGCCACGAAGCTCCTCTTCGAGAAGACTGGATTCGTGCCCACTGATTTCGACTACGCTGTCTTTCACCAGCCGAACGGAAAGTTCCCGTTGAACGTAGCGAAGATGCTGGGCTTCACAGAAAAGCAGGTGGAGGAAGGCCTCCTTACTCCATTGATAGGCAATACATATTCGGGTGCGTCGATGCTAGGCCTCGCCGCAGTCCTCGACAAGGCAAAGCCAGGCAACAAAATACTCGTCACGAGCTTCGGGTCAGGCGCAGGAAGCGACTCGTTCGCCATAGAAGTCACAGATAATATAGAGAAAAAGAGGAAGAGAACTGACGGAGTGCGCAAGATGATAG
>DAHVVD010000047.1 GCA_027328265.1 Microcaldota archaeon | reverse complement strand
TCTCGGGAAGCCTGCCTTTACATTTTTTCCTGATTTCTTTTCTTTGCATCTTCTGAAGAAATTCTGGTAGGTTTTTAGAAGCCTGTTTCTTATGTCCACCCTTACATGGGAATAGAGCGCGTAGTATCTTCCGTCTTCTTTTAGGATCTGGTTTAGATATTGGTTTATTGCCTTCTGCGAGATCTTTGAGTCTGGGTTCTTCTTGTGTGCCTCTATGGTTTTCTCCAGGAGTTTGTTGTATAGCTGCTGCGACAGGATTAGCGCGTTGTCTATTGCCTGCTGCCTCTTCTTGTCTGGAGCAAGCCTGAACTTATATGCCCTTATGCAGTCCATATCTATTGCATTGCCTTTCATATTTATACACCTTTCGATTATTTTTGTCGTCGGTCATGGCGATTCCTTACTCCTATCTGAAGAATAGGGGTTTGCGGAATCGCCTGCGTTTTTATCACTTCTGCCAGCGTAACCACGTTTGTATACGCATTTCCCTCTTTAATCTTATCGCTGACCTCCTTCCCTGTACTACTTCCATCTAAGTATTCTATCCAGGCCCATGCGTCCAGTACGTATTTAGTGTTCATCGAATTCGTCCTCTTTGGTGAATGGGCCTACACCTTTTAGTGCGCCGAACCAATCTTTTTCTACCTTACTTATAGTGAGTCTCAAGGCCTCTCCTTCTTTGATTCCTTCCTCTTCAACGATATCTTTTGGTATTGTAACTACCAACGACCCACCAAGTTTCCTTGCTCTTGCAATTGTTTCCTCCATGATAATATTACGCACAATCAGTTATCGAATCTATAGATAAAGACTTTGCCATCTAAGCACAGCTAACTGTTATATTTTATGGCCTGTCAGCAGTTGCCGCACCCGCACGATCCTGCTTCTCCAGCGTGGCCATGCTCGCTACAATTTCCGCAGCCGCTGTCTCCTGCGCTCTTTCCGCATGCACATGAAGCATCGTCCTTCGCAGCTGCAGGCTGGTTCTCAGCCTTCTTTGCAGCAAAGTATGCAGCAGCGCCTACAGGTCCTTGCGCCCCTGTCTGCGTGTGGACGTGGCCCTTTGATGCTGCAGTTGCGACCATTACCTCTTTTGCCGTTATCTTCTCGCCCCTGCCTTTTGCAGCGCGGATCCTTGCGGCCTCTTCGAGGTTAACCGGAAGCTTGAAGTAGTCTGTTGCCTGAACATATGCCTTCTGGTAGGCATCTGTCGCCTCGAGTGCCTTTACATTCCTCATGTACTTGTCGCTCCTGTAGGTCCAGTCGTTGTGCATCTCCTGCCATTCCTTGGAAGGTATTGCGTACTGCTTCTGGAGTTTGTCCCTGTAGACTTCAGGGAAGACATTGAAAGTGCAGAACGGAAGCACACGGCCGTCAGGCATAGCATAGTGTATGTCGCACTTCTCCACCCTCTTGATGTCGTAGGTGTACTCGTCCTGGAAGTGCATCATGCCCAGGAACATCGACTTGAGCTGGAATGCTCCCATTGTCTGGAAGTCGTGCTTGAATATTAGCGACGTCAGCAGCTTCGAGAAGTTTATCGACTTAGGCTGTTTCGCCTTGTCTATGAACCTTCTCATCTGGGTCATCGCCTTGAGAGCTATGTACTTCCTCTGAAGAGAGGACTTGCCTGCCATCTCATTGACGGCGTTCTGGAGGTGGTCCAAAAGTCCCGGAGCGTCGACGAACCTCGTGAGAGGTATTATCTTGCCGCTCGGCTCCTGGAAAATGTATAATCCGGCGCCGCAGGCGAAGTGTATCGAGAGGTCGTATTTGTACTGTCCTGTGAGCGCTTCTATGAACTTGTTTATGCCTCCGACGTAAGGGACTGAGAACCAGTCCTCCTTAGTTATCACGCCGTTCGTCTGCTGCTCGATGAGCTTTATAGCGCCAGGTATCGTTATCCTCTGCCTCTCCCTCATTCTCGAAGGCATCCTTCCCACGAGCGAGACAGGCTGGAAGTTAACAGCCTTGACAACGTCGTTGTTGTTCAGCGCAAAGTTGATTATATTGGACATCTCTCCGTCGTTGACAGTTCTTATGAGTGTAGGCACAAGTACTATTCCTATGCCTGCTTTCCTGCATGCGTCGAGCGTTCCAGGTGCTTCCCAGTGGTTCTTAGGGTTCGCCCTCTTGCTTACTCCGTCGTAGCTCATGTAGAGCGTGCTTACTCCAGCGTGCCTTATCTTGACTGCAAGCTCTGGATTCTCAGCGAGGATTATTCCAGTAGTGTTGAGCTGTATCTGGTCGAAGCCGGCCTGCTTTGCTAGGCTTATTATCTCGACTATGTCGCTCCTCATGAGCGGCTCGCCGCCTGTTATCTGCAATGCGTTGGCAGGAATGGGCTTCTGGGCCTTTAGCTCCTTGAATATCTTGTATAATTCATCTCTAGTTGGCTCATAGATAGGCTCCCCCTCCTTTGCGTAGAAGAAGCAGTACCAGCACGAGAGGTGGCACCTGTTCGTTATGACAACGTTGGCGAGGCCTGTGTGTGACTTGTGCCTCTCGCAGATTCCGCAGTCGAATGGGCAGTTTTCTCCCTTGTTTACGTAGTTTGGATTGTCGAAGCCCCTTCCGAAATAATTGTAATTCCTCATCTTCATGTACATGTCATAGTCTTCCCAGTACTTCTCGACGGTCCAGCCGTGCTCTGGACAGTTCTTCCTTATCATCACGTTCTCGTCGTCCCTATAGATTGTGCCGTCGATTATCAACTTGCACTCTGGGCAAACGGTCTTGGTGCGTTCGAGGACAGGCATGATGTTTATTTCTTCCATAGTCCTGTGGTAAGGCGCGAGTACTGGGTCAATTTTCTCAGCATTTACTTGCTGCAACTTAACGTTGCCGCTAGCTACATCTATGTTCAGGGCATTCATGGATTCACTCTAAACGCTATGTATGTCAAGGTATTTAAACATTGCACGTGTCTTCAGTATATAAGCTAGGCTCTGAGGTAAAAGTACTAAAAATATCTTAGAACTCAGTTATAGAACTCGGTTAATTTCTTATGTAATTGTAGTTTATAGTGCGGTTTAAAAGATGAATTTGTGTGCCGTCTCTTTAAATTTTTCATAGTTTTGAAATATTCCTCTTTATCGTCGCCTATTTGGGCATTTTACTGCCGAATCCTACCGAAAGATTTAAATATCTTATCTGCTTTAGTTATGGTGCTGATTTTACAGAAAGTTTAAAAAACTATTGGCGTGAGATAAATGGCTAAGCAAAAGAAGGCTACGAAGAAAGTTGCAAGAAGGGAGAGCAGTGCAGTTACGGCTCCGCCTACTATGCAGCACAGGGATGAGATTCTCGTTCCAGAGACACACGGCAAGCTGGGCACATTGGGCACCGTAGACGTTGCAGCTGAAGAAGCCATGGCGATTCCAGCGCCTGTGAAGGAGGCAGGCAAGAAGCTGGGCGGCACCCAGCAGGCAATGAAACGCTGCACTAGCTGCGGAGGCTCTGACATCATATTCGATAACGAGAGAGGAGAATACGTCTGCAACAACTGCGGGCTCGTCCTCGAGGAGAACATAACAGATGAGGGGCCTGAATGGAGGGCTTTCGACGCTGACCAGAGGAATGCAAGAGCAAGGACAGGCGCTCCAATCAAGTACATGAAGCCGAACAAGGGCCTCGTCACAGAAATAGATATGTATAACAAGGACATAAGAGGCACAAGGCTCTCCTCGAAGAGGCAGGCCCAGCTCTACAGGATGAGGAAGTGGCATAGGAGGGCAAGCATAGCCAGCTCGAGCGAGAGGAACTACCTCGTGGCTCTTCCTGAATTGAACAGGGTGGCCAGCTACCTAGGTCTTCCAGACAACATAAGGGAGCAGACCGCGCTGCTGTACAGGCAGTGCGTCAAGAACAACCTGATAAGGGGAAGGCCTATCGAAACAGTGGTAAACGCGGCACTCTACGCAACATGCAGGAGCGCTGGCATGCCTAGGACGCTAGACGAGATCTCGCAGATCTCGAACGTCTCGAAGAAGGAAATAGGAAGGACCTACAGGATAATAGCGCACGAGCTCAACCTCAAGATACCTTTGACAGACCCTTCTGCATATGTCCCGAGATATGTTGCGGCTTTGAAGCTTAGCGGCGGCGCTCAGGAGAGGGCCATGCAGTTGCTTAAGCAGGCGATGAAGAAGGGACTTATAAGCGGAAGGAGTCCAACTGGCGTCTCGGCTGCTGCCGTCTACATTGCAGGAGCGCTGGTAGGCGAGAGGAGGACCCAGAAGGAGGTCGCTGACGTTGCAGGAGTCACAGAAGTGACGATAAGGAACAGGTACAGGGAGCTCAAGCAGGAGCTTGCTATAGACGTCAACCTGTAACGTGTTCCCATGTGGAAGACCCTGGCGTTTTTGCTGCTCTTCTTTTTTGCAGCCTCGCTTTCACTGCATGCCGAGAGTTTGGCGCAGCCTAATTACACAAAGGCACAAACTGCGGCAGTTGTCACTAACGCACTATCTTATGTGAACGAGACAAACCAGAGCAGCTATCTAATCTTCTCTCCCAACCTCACTGCCGCATACTCCTATCTCAATAAAGCTGAATCTTTAGAGAACACTTCGCCGAACGGCTCGGTCTTTTACGCGCAGGAGGCAGTAAGTTCAGCAAGCGAAGCCTACAAGAAGATAGGAGTATATAGGGAGGATTCTCTCATCGCCATAACTCTCTTCTCCATTGCCATGGCTGTTGTACTCTACAGATTCATGAGGCCTGTGAAAAAGAGGCTATCTCGCGGCTAATGCTTCTTCCAATTCTACCTTTCCAGAAAAAACCTTTGCCCTGTATCCCTCGCTTGATAGGTTTTTCGCAAAGAGAGCGGCAGACTCGCCATTCCCTCGCGTGTATATTGTTTTAGGTCCGCATGCCTCTATGTATTCGATTGCCTGCCTGAAGTCTGCATGGTCGCTGAGCGGGAACTGCGCATCGGAACCCATGTCAAGCATCCTTGCAAAACCGGTAGCAACTGCTGTGAATACCTTCTTTCTATATGTGTTGCTCAGGCTGTAAGCAACATCTTTCAAGTTATAGACAGAGGTTATGCCAAGGAAGTTTCCTCGCAGCATGGATTCTAGTTCGTTCTCGTCTTTGCCTCCGGAAACGTAATCAAGCACCTTGCCGTGCTTTGCATACACTTCGTTGATTCTGCATACCTTCTCATCAACAACCGGAGCGATTCCGATCTCGTTTGCTATCTTTATCAACTCCTGCGACTTTCCGAGCGCGTACGCGCCGAAGAGGACTATGCCCTCCTTTATTTTCTCTGAGGAATATTTCTGTATCGACGAGGTGATTTCGCTTCTCTCCCCGAAGACGACGTCTTTCTCAGGATACGTGGAGTCTATTATGAGGATGTCTGCATGCCTTGTCTCTATGGGCTCTGCAACAGCAGATCTGTCCATCTGGTAATCGCCGCTGTATATTATCGAGGCTCCGAGCTCGTCTGAAGAGACATATAGCTGGTTAGAGCCGAGAATGTGGCCTGCGTTTAGAAGCTTGAGGCATTTGGGTTTCTCTGCGAGCTCTATTTTCTTCCTTGGGTGCCTGCATTCTATCAGGTCTTTTGTTATCTCGCTGGCTATTACCTTCCTTCCCTTTCTAAGTCCCGAGGTATGGTCAGAATGCGCGTGAGAGACAAAGTTTACGTTGGTATCTTGCTCTCCGCAGTCAAGAGAGATGCTGTACCCACCAACGTTAAGTGCCATCCGAGTCGCCAGAGACGAATAAATGTTAAAGCTTATATAGATGTCCTGAGAATTCTAGATATTGTTGTGGGAATATGGCTGAGAAGGTAGTGATAATAGGCTCAGGTCCTGCAGGCCTTTCAGCAGCTATATACACGGCAAGGGAGGGGTTCAACCCGCTTGTCATTGCAGGATCGGTGGCAGGAGGCCAGCTGGAGCTTACTACTGAGGTTGAGAACTTTCCAGGCTTCCCTGAGGGAGTACAGGGACCGGAGATCATAGAGCTGATGAAGAAGCAGGCAGAAAGATTCGGGGCAAGACTGATATACGAAGATGTGACAGACGTAGATTTCTCGAAAAGGCCCTTCACGCTGAAGGCAGGAGGCAAGAGTTTCGAAACAGACACGGTTATAGTAGCCACAGGAGCAAACGCAAAAACCCTTGGATTGCCAGAAGAAAAGAAGTTCGTGGGAAAGGGGATCTCAACTTGCGCGACATGCGATGCGCCTTTCTATAAAAACAAGGACGTCATAGTCGCGGGTGGCGGCGACACAGCAATGGAGGACTCGAACTTCCTGACCAACTTCGCAAAGAGCGTGACTATAGTTCATAGGAGGGATTCCTTCAGGGCCAGCAAGATAATGCAGGAGAGGACACTGTCAAACAAGAAGATAAAGGTGGTGTGGGACACTACTGTGGAACAGATCCTAGGCAACGAGAAAGTCACAGGCGCTAAACTGAAGAACCTTAAAACCAATCAAATCACCGAGGTACAGATAGACGGTGTATTCATGGCCATAGGATATTCGCCTAATACAACTGTCTTCAAGGGAAAGCTCAAGCTTGATGAGTTGGGATACATAGTCACAAGGGAAGAGGTCCTTACAGATATAGAAGGCGTCTATGTGGCAGGAGACGTTGCTGACAGATTCTATCGCCAAGCCATAACCTCAAGCGCAAGCGGCGTAAAATGCGCCCTTCGCGTCAGGGAATATCTAGCGAATCTTCATTTTAGCAGAAAGGAGTAATTCTTCGTTTAGAATACTGCATTTGAACAAAGTCTCAGAAAAGCCTCTTCTGGCTCTTGTAGTCGGTGAAGCCGGAGGCCCTGACACCAAGTTTTCTTACTTTCTTTTCTTTATCGGCGTTCTCCTTGTAGAGCTCCACTGCGTTCCTCGCTATCTCCTCGGCAACGTTTGTAGGCCTTATGCTTTTGCTATGGAGGTGCTCGGTAAAGTCAGAATATCGCAGCTTCAAAGTGACGACTTTGAATGAGAGCTTCCTCTCCTCTATGTCTTTACCGACTTGCTTTGCAAGCTTGTTTATCTCCTTAATTACATGCTCGTCTTTCTTCGTGTCGTGCTCAAATGTGAACTCCCTGCTTATCGATTTCACTTCGTAATTCTCCAGCACTTCGCTCTCGTCTATCGCGTTAGCGTAGTTGTGGATGTCTATGCCGAAGGAGCCAAATTCGTCCATGAGCTTCATCATGCTGGCCTTAGCCAGGTCACCGACTGTCTTGTAGCCCATCTTCCCTAGTTTCTCTTCTGTCTTCTTTCCTATTCCATAGAGCTGGCCTACCGGAAGAGGTGCCAGAAAGGCATTCGCCTCCTCGTCTTTCACGAGCTTGATGCCGTTTGGCTTGGCTTTCTCGCATGCCATCTTTGCCACAAGCTTCGTGCTGCTTATTCCTATAGAGCATGGAAGATTGGCCTTTTCGTTTATCTCCTCTTTTATTTTCTTGGCGTATTCAAGGGCCTTCTCATAATTCTCGACCTTGTCTGAGACGTCTATGAAGAACTCGTCTATGCTCACCTGTTCCGCTTTTCCCGCGAACTCCCTCACTATCGAGAGGACCTCTGCAGATTTCTTCTCGTAGTAGGAATAATCCATTGGGAGATACTCGGCGTCTGGTTTCAGCTTGTATGCCTGCGAGATCGGAATCGCGCTGTGTATGCCGAACTTCCTTGCCACGTAGTTGCAGGTCATCACCACTCCACGGCCTCTTCCTTCCTTTGGGTCTGCGCCTACTATGGTGGGCCTTGTCTTGAGCTCTGGCCTCTTGATCTCCTCACACGCGACGAAGAAGTAGTCCATATCTATGAGCATTATGGTCCGCAAACGAACACCGCAGCTACTCGAACTCCACTTCCTCTATTTCTCCGCTAGGTGTCTTTTCTCTGAAGACCTGCGTGCTAAATTTGTATAGCCGCGCATTGGGGTTCTTCCAGCCATCGGGAGGAAGGCCTGCCTTGAGGCAGATGTTCTCAAGGAATTGTGAGACGCCCCACTTCTGCTCTACTGGAACGATCGGAAGAAGGAGGCCGCTGTAATGCCCGGAATTAATCATGAGGCCATCCCTTCCTACTTTTATCTTCCTTTTAATTTCGGCTTCGCCCTTTGCCACTATCGGCTCCGGATCTGATAATATACTCACTTCGACTACTATGTGCTCGAACTCCAAATGCGAGATGGAAACAAACCTCGGGTCCTCGTTGGCGGCTGCAACCGCAGCCTCGACAAGCAGGGTCCTGAGGCTTGCTGTCGGCCTCGGGAAGCCTATGCATCCCCTCAGTTCTTTTGTTGGATAATGTTCTATAGTTACGAAGATTCCGTGGTTCTGGTCAAAGTGGCTAAGCCTTGATTCTATCGCTTCTCTCTTGAAGCTTGGGGAGATTATCGAAAGCTCTATGGAATGCCTCGCTGCCTTTACGAGCCTCTCTCCTTCTTCAAGGGAATAGAACTTCATCGCAACGATATACGCATTGGCATCGAAGGTATTTAGGATTATGTGCTTCTCTCAATGATTATTATGCTCCTTATGCTCCCTTCATCTTCTTGTTGTGGATTATGTTGAGCTTCATGCACCTGTTGGTGCAGTAGTATCTCACCGCGCCGTTCTTTCTCACGTATCCAAAGCCTGTCCCCTTCTCTATCTCCATTGAGCAGTATGAGCACTTCATCAGCTTACCTTGCGACTATCCTCTTGTCTTCTCTGCTTGTGTCTGGCAGCCTTATCAGATCTCCCTTCTTTATCCTGCCAGAAAAGTTCCTCCTTATTACACGGCCCTTGTCCCTGCC
Source organism: Microcaldota archaeon (assembly GCA_027328265.1). Classification (GTDB taxonomy): domain Archaea; phylum Micrarchaeota; class Micrarchaeia; order Micrarchaeales; family CABMGC01; genus JAJZIZ01. The sequence goes on along the minus strand of DAHVVD010000047.1, from coordinate 5,151 downwards.
CTCGAGTATCTTGCACATCGCCTGCTTTATCTCTCCGTATATTCCTGTTCTATTGGGCTCGACACCGACTACCTCTGCAAGGAATCCCTCGAACCTGCTCTCCTCGGCGCGGGTTGGGGTTGCTCCTGCTGCTGGCGGTGCTGGCGCGGCTGGAGCGCCCTTCGCTCCGCTGTCGGGCTTCTTGTCATCCTGCTTAGGCGCCTTAGTCTTCTGAGGCTTCTCTTCTCCAGCCATTTTTTATCACGCTGGTACTTCTGCTGCAGGAGCTGCTGGCGCGGGAGGCGCTGCCTTTGGCTTCTTCTCCTTAGGCTCCCTCTTAGGCTTCTGCTCCTGCTGCTTTGGAGCTTCCTCCTTCGCCTCTGCAGACTTTCCTGTAGTCCTTGATATTACATCCTTTATGGCGTGCTCAGCCTCGCCTGCCTTCTCGACGGCTACAGCTGAACATGGAACGTTTATGCCTACAGCCTTGCCTAGGTCCATCTTAGTAGGGACGTAAGCGTAAGCTATCTTCTTCTTGTCGCAGAGCTTTGGGATGTGCATAAGGATCTCCTTTGGCTCGACGTCATCTGCCATCACTACAAGCGATGCAAGCCCGCGCTCTACACTCTTGGTCACTTCGTTGACTCCCTTCCTCACTGTGCCGCTCTGCCTCGCGAGCCTCACGGCCTCGAGTGCCTTGTCGGATACTTCCTTAGTGTTAGACATAGTTATACCTCATCTCATTGGTTTAGTAAGTATTGGCTCAGAAGGATATTAAAGCTTTCCTTGGGTTGGTACCGAATAGTATTGTCAAGCTTTATAATAATGAATTACTAACTTAATTGGAAGAGGGTTATCATGGAGAGCGTAAACGGCCACGGCAGATCCTATAGATACCTGATAGCCATAGTTGCACTGGTGGCATTTGTTGGGATTGTGATCTTAACCAACACAGAAATCTCGTTTGTGATAAGGAATTACTACCCCTCTTTCGTGAATTATATACAGTATGTGTCAGATATCAAAAATACAATCTTTGGTCTGCTTGGTACATATATATTGTACAGGATACTGGTCTCGATCGCAGAGATGCACGGCCGCAAGGAGCGGAATATAGGGACTGCTGAACTAGTCAAGCTGGTCCTTAGGATTCTCTTCTACGCAGCTGTCATCTCAATCCTCTTGCTCATATTTGGCCCGTACTTCGGCCTCAGCCCGTCCCAGGCGCTTGCTGGCGGTGCTATCGGTGGCATCATAATTGGCCTCGCCGTGCAGACTATAGTCAGTAACATACTTTCTGGATTTTTGATATCGACATCGAGAACCATAGTCAGCGGCGACCAGATGATTCTCCACTCCATCATATGGGGTGACATAGTCTGCAAGATCCTCACAGTGAACATACTCTTTACAGAGGTGGTTAACCAGTACGGCCACAGGATAAGACTGCCAAACACAGTAATGCTTAACTCCGCGACGTTTACGAAACTTAAGATAGGTGACACATACACTTATCCTCTGGCAGTCACAATGAGCAGTGATGTGAGCGCCAATGACTTGGTGAAGAAGGTTGAAGAGACAATCCTGGGCGAGTTCCAGAAAAGAAAACAGAGGCCGCCTGAGATCTATCTATCAGCAAAGGCGTCAGGCGCCAACACCTTCACAGTGCTCCTCAACTTCAGCGCTCTTGGAGAGATAATAGTACTGACAGACATAGTGAACAGAGCCTTTGACGATGCATATTGGAGGCTGAAGAACCTTCCAAGAAGCTCAAAGCAACATTCCCTCTGACCCCAGAATCCAGCGTGGATTCAAAAGCATTTAAATATTTTTCCAACGGTTAGGGATTGGTTGCGTGGAAAAAGATGAAAAGGAGGCTGGAGAAGCAAATAGGGTTACTGTAGATGCTGTGGTGGCATACAGCAGCCTTTCTGCAATAATAGACGAGATCCTCTCCGCTTCGAAGAAGATTATGATAACTGAATTGGACAAGCTACTGAAGCAGAAGAACCTGGGGAAGGCGATGGAGAAGGGTATAATGTCGTATATCTACGCTGCCGGGTTCCTCAGCTTTGCCGGAAGGGAGATAAACAAGGAGAACCTGACCAAGGCAATGAGGGCGATAGGCGCGCAGTCTGACCCAAGAATGATTGACGCGCTACTCAAAACTGGGATAAAGAGCCACGTCATATACGTTTACGCTTTCTACTTCCTGGTGGCCAACGGCAAGGAGGCTTCAGAGGAAAACGTAAGGAAGGTTGTTGAGGAGTTCGGCATAAGCGAGGACAGCAAGACGCTTGAAGAGACTCTGGCCTACATAAACAGGGAGATCTAACCTTGGCAGCAGCTCCGCTGACTTTTATAGACGTCTATTCGTGCAAAATCTGGTCGTCAACAGTTTCTGCCGCCGATCTTTTATTGATGGAAAAGAAGAACAACCTTTCGAATTAGAGGAACTGTGGGTTATTTAAATTTTCAACACCCTCATATATTACTATAATGAAAGGACATGGAGACGGAAACGCCATCCCCGAACAAGCTCGGATAACTGAATGCTCTCAGGCGCATAATTATGGACATAATCTTCATCGCACTTCTCTCAATCCACATAATTGCAGGCACTGCGTGGGTAGGGTTCGCGATGTTCTTCGAAATAGTAGTCGAACAGCACAAGAGGCAGGTGCTTCTCCTGCATATAGGCCCCAGGCTGGGCAGATACCTTGCCATAGCCTCAACCATGACGATAATAGCAGGGGCATTGCTGATAGTATACGGATACCTGTTCTACAACATGTCGATATTCGGGAACGGAGCAAGCACCCTGGTGATAGGAGGGCTGCTCGGCGCTATCGCATGGCTGCTTGGGATATATCTTGGCCTGCTGTCACCAAGGCTTAATGGCCAGAAAGCAGGGCCTGTTCAATCACAGACCATAGGGAGGATGCGAATCGTCGGGAGAATAGAGCTGGCATTGCTGATAATAACTATAATTTTCATGGTGCTGGGAAGCAATATATGATGAATTCCATAAGGCAGAAGATCCGCACTGGATTTTTCAAAAAGCCCTCACATAGAACTGTCACACAGCGGATTGTGATGACTAATTTGCCCGCCTCACAGGTATCCAAGGCGATGCAGTTTCGGATAGTCATTGACCCACCTGTCAGAGATGTCTATCCTGTACATCGCGTTTGGCACCACGATGTACTTTAGGTTGTTGTAGGCGTCTGTCTTGGCTGCGAACATCGTGTCTCCGTTTCCTGTAATTACGAAACTGTAGCCCCATGAGCCGGCAGTCACCCAGACGTCGTTGTCGAGTTTTAGGTCGCCCATGTGGAAATTATCATCGACCTTCTCGCTCAGTATTATCACAGGCAGCTCCTTGCCGTATCTCTCATAGCCTTCCTCATATGGGAAGGTAGGCACACAGACAGCAATGCCTATCTGGTAGCCGTCGTTCGTTTCTAGGAGGTCGAGGGTTTTCTCAACAAGCCCTACCATCATGTCAGTGATCCTCGTCTTGCCCTTGATGGCCTCGAAGATGAGATCTGTGAGTGGATAGCCGAAGCGCGAAGTGAATTCAAGCGGCCAGATGCCCTCCTCGTTCACTATGCAGTTGACATCGATGGTCCCAACATAGCCGTCCTTCTTGAGGTCCTCTTCTATCTTCTTGAGCGTGTTCTTGAAGAGTTTCAGCTTGTCGAAAGTGAAGAAGCCGTGGGTACCCATCTCACCAGTGAATACCCCAAGGTCGCCGGTAAGCAGCCTCTTGTTCTCGAAGTTCATATACACTGGCATCACGAACTTCTCGCCATCGAAAAGGGCTGTGACTGCGACCTCGACTCCCTCTATAACCTCCTGCAACACGAATTTGGGTTCCCCCCAGCCAGTATTCCATTTCTTGTTGTAGAGATCCATAAGCTGTATTAGGTCTGTGTTGTCGTCCGTCTGAGCGACGTATAGCAGTCCTTTCTCGTCGCCGGCGTTTCCTGCGAACTTTATCACGAATCTCTTCTTCTGGTCCTTGAGAAATCTCTTTGCTGAGACGAAGCTGTTGAACTCTTCTGTCTGCGGTATCTTGACATTCATCTTGGCGAAGTACTGGAGTGCGAAGTTCCTGTCAAGCTCGAGTTGGTCGCCAAGATAACTGCCACCTATGACTTTGAAACCCTGTTGCCTGAGCTCGTTCTGCCGGAACCCGAATCCCACGAAATCGAAGAGGATTATGTCGGCCCAGCTCTTCTCGCTCTCCCAGTCGCTCACCTTCTCGACGACATTATCGAGCACGTCGCCTTCGCTGTCGTCCTGTATGAAAAGCTTTACGGAGTTGCCTTCCTTCTTTAGCTGATATGCTATGTCAGAGCCAGATGCCTCCTTTGATACAATCAGGAATTTGTACTTCTTAGCTTCGTCCTTGGTGTCATGGCCGTTTGCAGCCATCTTATCAGGTAATACAAGAACATTCTTTATTTAAAGACGACGTGAAAAATCGTGTAATAACTTGGTGTTCGGCGAAAAAATTTTGGTTTCCTAGGAAAATAGAAGGGTGACATCCTCCCACCCGCAAGCGGCGCGGGCTTTCTGCTCGGTATAGGTAACCCCGCCTCAAGATGCTGGTATTCTCCTGAGCTAATAAAGCTATTTAAGCCAGGACGGTTCAGATTCAAGAAATTCTGAACCCTACGTTCGCCTTACTGTTTAGCATAACATCAAGAATAACCAAACTGGTATAACGAGTATTGTGTCATTGAGCTCCAGCGTATCTTTAGAAACACAAATTCCAAATCCTGATTTCTTTGTTTTTACAAATTCTTTTATTGATTTTAAGTCTGCGCTATCAATAGTATTCCTATACTTTACTTCTATCGGTATCGGCTTGCCCCTGTGTTCAAGAATTATGTCAATCTCTCCGCCATCTGTCCTCCAATAAAAAAGTTCTGGCCTAAGTTGTGTCGATATTTTAAATTTCAGTCTTATACAATGATCATGTACTACTGTTTCAGCTATTTTACCTATTTCATTTGTGTCTAACAGGACGTTATCGACAAAGGTGTTGTTTATGACATTTCGTATGCCTATATCATTAAAGAAAACTTTCCTTATTCTTTTTTTTATTCTATTTGATTTACTAAAACTATAATTTTCAGAAATGGAAATTATGAAAGTATCTTC
>DAHVVD010000041.1 GCA_027328265.1 Microcaldota archaeon | reverse complement strand
GCGTTTATTATCATAAGGTGCTCCCTTGTCTGCGGCATGGGGCAGGGCTCTGTAGCGGAGATGACGAAAAGAGCGCTGTCTATTATGCTGGAGCCTGCTATCGCAGTAGCCATAAGGGTCTCGTGCCCAGGGGAGTCGAGCAAGGATATCCTCCTGAACGGCGAGGCTGCGCTTCCGTCAGGGCACTTGTCAGAGACAGTGTACAAGGCCTTGGACTCTTCGCCGCATTTCTTTATTATCGCATCTGAGTATCCCAATTTTATTGTCATGCTTCTCTTGATGCTCTCGCTGTGCACATCTGTCCAGACGTGAGAGACTGCGTACGCAAGCGTAGTCTTGCCGTGGTCTACATGGCCAAGAGTGCCTATGTTTAGTTCGCTCTGCTTCATCATTCCTTCATCCCTTCATCCCTTCAGGAGCTTTTCCTCGAGCCCGAGAGGTATGTTCTCGGCCTTTGCATACATGTCTAGGGCGTGCTTCACATACGGGCCTGTCTTGAGCTTCTTTGCTTCGCTTGGCTTTACCCATTTGAAATCCGAGATCTCTGTTCTGTCTGCTTTCACTTTTGAGGTCACTGGCTCGCAGAGGAAGTCGAAGAAAATCATATGCCTTGATTTAGTGCGCCTTGAGTAGCCTTTCGGAAAGATCGCCTCCTGGACCGAGAGGAGCCTTGTGACGTTTATCTTTAGGCCTACCTCCTCCATGACCTCGCGCCTCAGCGCGTCGACTATCCTCTCTCCAAGCTCTACGTGGCCTCCTGGGACTACCCACTTTCCGTTCCAGTTGCCTGACTTGACAAGTAGTATCTCTCCCTTCCTGTTTACTATGAATGCTCCTGCAACTGGCTCTGGATAAGCAGTCTTAGCCATTGGAAACCACTATCAGGCAGCCTCGGCCTTGGCCTTGGGCTTGAAGAGCTCCTCGGTGCCCATAGCTCCGTACTCCTCTATCACAGTGTTGATCTGGGCGGTGTCGGTGCTTATGGTATTGCCCCTTACCAGCCTCCTCGATCTATGGCCTTTTTCACGCACCTTCATGCCGACCCCGTAGCTTAAGAGAGGTCTAGCCTTCCTCGTGCCTTCTATCTCCCTTCGAGATGGCGAGCCTGCGTTGTCGCTGAGGCCGGTTACCTTGAGCTTGAATCCAGGCAGTCCTGCCGCTGTGCCATCGACGACCTCGCCTATCTTCTTGCCCAGGTATGCTGCTTCGCTGTCCTTTGGTATCTCACTCTGTGCTGTCTTGCCCGTCTTCTTGTCTGAGAATACAATCTTCATACTTTCACATCCAATTTGTTTTTATTTTTATTATTACCTGTACATTGCCTCTGGCTCATCCTTGAATCTCTTTATGCGCTCTGCGACTTCCTTGGGTATCGCTGGCCTTATCTCGCGCAAAGCCTTCGTGAAATCTTCCCTTGTGACTATCTCGCGCTTGATCCTTATCGCAGACATTCCTGCCTCCCTGCAGATGTTCTCTATCTCAGCGCCGGTATAGTTTTCTGTCATGTTGGCGAGCTCCCTCAGGTCGACATCCTTGTCGAGAGGCATGCGCTTCGTGTGTATCTTGAATATCGAGTACCTCGCCTCTGCGTCAGGCATTGGTATGTCTATTATCTTGTCGAATCTTCCTGGCCTGAGCAGTGCGGGATCGACATCCTCGGGCCTGTTTGTAGCCGCAAGGACTACCACGTTCTTTAGCTCCTGGAGCCCATCCATCTCTGTAAGGAGCGTGTTTATGACTCCGCGCTCTGCGAGGCCTCCGCCTGTCCCTTCGTCTATGCTTGCTCTGGATCTCGCTACCGCGTCTATTTCATCGAAGAAGATTATGCATGGAGCTGCCAGCCTAGCCTTCCTGAAGATCTCGCGCACCGTCTTCTCGCTCTCGCCCACGAACTTGTTGAGCACCTCTGGGCCTTTTATCGAGATGAAGTTAGCCTCGCGTTCTGTAGCGACTGCCCTTGCAAGAAGAGTCTTCCCGGTTCCCGGTGGACCTACCATGAGTATGCCTTTGATCGGCCTTATGCCCATCTTCTCGAACCGTTGTGGCTCTTTTAGCGGAAGCTCGATAGCCTCCTTAAGCTCCTGCTTCACTCGCTCAAGAGAGCCTATGTCTGACCAGTGCACGTTCGGTCTTTCCACGAAGACCTCTCTGAGCGCGCTGGGCCTTATGTTCCTCTGCGCCTCGTTGAAATCGCGGTTCTCCACCTTTATCTTCTCGAGTATGTCTGCAGAGAACTTCTCGGTGTCCATGTTGAGATTAGGGAAGTAGCGCCTGACTGTTGCGAGCGCGGATTCGCGCACGAGCGCGTTTATATCGGCTCCGGTGTATCCGTGCGTAATGTTGGCAAGGTCGTCAAGGTTGACATCCTTGTCGAGAGGCATGTTCCTTGTATGGATCTGGAGTATCTCCTTCCTTGCATTCCTGTTGGGTACGCCTATTTCTATCTCTCTGTCGAACCTTCCTGGCCTCCGGAGCGCAGGGTCGATGGAGTCTGGCCTGTTTGTAGCCGCAAGAACGACCACCTGGCCGCGCTGAGGCATGCCATCCATAAGCGTGAGCAACTGCGAGACCATCCTCCTCTCTACCTCGTTTGTCGCCTCCTCTCTCCTTGGAGCTATAGCATCTATCTCATCCATGAAGATGATCGTGGGCGCCTTCTCGTTAGCCTGCTTGAATATTTCCCTGAGCTTCTCCTCGCTCTCGCCCACGAACTTGCTTACAAGCTCGGGTCCTGATATGGTTATGAAGTGTGCAACGTCGCTCTCGTTTGCCACCGCCTTAGCCAGCAGCGTCTTTCCCGTGCCTGGAGGGCCATAGAGCAGCACGCCCTTGGGCGGGTCTATGCCGAGTTTCTCGAAGACCTCAGGATGCCTTATAGGCAGCTCTACCATCTCCCTTATCTTCTGCTTAGCGTCGTCGAGTCCTCCAACGTCCTCATAGTGCACGTCTGCGATCTTGACTGCTGATTCTGATACCGGCTCTTCCTTGACTATGAGGCTCGTCTGGGGCGTTATCCGCACTATGCCATGCGGGATCACCTGCACGACAAGGAAATTGAAGACAAGACCGAACATTGGTATGGGGATTGAGTCGCCCTTCGTTAGGGGCCTGTTCTCGAGCCTTCTCTTTGCATACTCGGCGAAATCTGGCGAGAGAGGCGGCCTCTGGCTGGGGGGAGGCGCGAGTATCACCTTCTCAGCGTCCTTCGCCTCGGACTTCGAGACGAAGATCTTGTCCCCTATGCCTACGCCGAGGTTCTGCCTGAGGTAGCCGTCTATCCTTATGAAGCCGAGACCCTCGTCGCTCGGATGGGCCTGCCAGACTATTGCGGCTGAGGTCTTGATCTTGCCCTTTATTTCTATGATATCGGAAGAGGCAACATTGAGTAGCCTTCTCGACTTGGAGTCTATCCTTGCTATGCTACGGCCTGAGTCCGTGACCAGCGCATCTGCGACGGTCAATTCTATGCTGTTTGCAGCTGCCATTCAACACCCCCAAGATAAGAGTTCCTATAAAAATATGCCTCATAAAGGTATATAATCCATACTGAGTAGATGGGTATCGACAGACGTGAAGCAAGGAATGGCTTTTCATCCAGCCTCATTTGAATTCAGGAAGGCCATATTTGCGCTTACGCCCTGGGAATTTAGGACACTTCCTATGAGGGAAGAGGTAAGTCCTTATATAAAATATGCAGACGTAATAAGGTCAGGCCTTACACAGTTGAAACAACGGATACGTTTGAAAAGGAATTTGAGAAGCACCATCGGGAAAGAAAGGAATGGCTCAAACGCATGATAACAAGACTGGAAGAGAATCCAGAGTTTGGCAAATCGTTAATCTTTGAACTTCTTACTTTTTAGCTCCCTTATTGCGTCTGAAGCAATCCACCTTGCAGATTTTGAATCCAATCTCTTGATTTCATTTGCAGTCCGGAGTGCAAGTTTGTTGAGCTTCTTGTTCCTTTTTCCAATCTGCCTGAGCGCCCAATTGACGGCTTTCCTAACGAAATTCCTTTCGTCCCCTGACTCTCTTTTTATTATCTGAAGAAACTGTTCGAACTCTTTATCGTTTGCATCCTTATCGTGTACAGCCAGCGCTGCCATCATTACAAATCCAGCCCTTTTCACATATTCTTCTTTCCTACTGCTCCATTCGATTGCTTTTTTATATGCAAATGGTGTTTTGTCAAAAAGGCTGCTGCAGCATTGGTCGCAGACATCCCATGAGTTAAAATCACGAACCCACCGTTCCATCTGGTCCTCAGTCACAAAACTGGGATCGTCTATAAAGCCACAAAGAATTCTTGCCTCGTGTATTTTTGATCCCCAAAGCTCATTTGCAAGTTTATGGTCTGCCCCTATCTTTTTTGCAAATGCCCTTAACTTTGGTATTGGAATCACTAAGGCGTTTTCCACATTTATCCCAAACCTTTTCATCCCTTCCAAGTCCTTTGGGTTTCTGTTTGACATCTGCTTTAGCTCTTCTATCGCTTCTTTGTATTCCACACCATCACAAAATATAGCACTACAATAGTTCCGCACAATTATAAAGATGTAGAGTCGGTTTGATTCCTTTTTCTACAGTTGCAGT
>DAHVVD010000034.1 GCA_027328265.1 Microcaldota archaeon | reverse complement strand
TTTGAAAAACATTAGCGGAGGGATCTAAGCACTAGTTTTAAGTTGCTAAATTCCCTCATTCTTCTATATGTGTAAGCAATCCATTCGCTTCCGAATGGCACGTAGATAGAGACATGTTGTCTTTCTTCTGCAAGTTCAATTGCTCGCCTGTTGCGTATTCCCTTCAGCATTGCGAACGAGACGTCAGCCTTGCTTTTCTTTTGCAAAGCCAGGGCCTTAGAGATCATCTTCTCGTCGTGCGTTGCGAGCATGAACCTCTTTGAGTTCCTGAAGAGGTAATCCATTATCCTGCTGTAATTGTCGGTGCTCTCGGCTCTGGTTGGATACGCAATGCCGCTACTTGCGCTGTAGGCGCCTTTTACCAACCGTATGATTCCCTTTCCCTTTATTATTCTCTTCACATCACTCATGCTCCTCTTTGGATAGGATTGTATGCAGATGCCTGCACCATTTTTCTTCACTTCGGATTCGTAAATCAGGATCGTATCGCCGATATATAGATACTCTTCCATATCGATCCAGACGAAGATCCCTAATTTTCGCGCGGCTGCAACAATCCTTGAATAATTCTTCTCAGCAGTCTCTTTGTTTATGCACAATCCTAGTTGGGTTAGTTTTACAGATATAGAGATTCTTGCTTTCTTTTCTTTCGCTTTTTTCATGAGTTTAAGATAAGTGTCAATGGCGTCATCTATCTTTCGTTTATCCTTGAAATCTTCACCTAGGTAGTTTATCATCGCAGTTATTCCATTAATGTTTAGCGTTGTTGCTACTTCCAATGCATCATCTATGCTTTCTCCAGCTATCCACCTTCCTGCGATTAGCCTCTCAAATGCATCTCCAACTGACATCCGCACACTTAGTAAGTATTTTATTGATAACATACTTATTTGATTGCATGAGGATTTATTTCGCGACCTCAAACGTGGGGAAGTTCGCCGAGGCCAGGGCGATAATAGGCAAGGGGCTTGTCCAGAAGGCCATTGATCTGGACGAGATCCAAGACATGGATGTCGATAAGGTAATTGTTCACAAGATAAGGCAGGCGAGAGAGAGTTTCGATGGCCCTCTAGTGGTTGACGATACGGGATTGTACATAGAGGCGCTCAACGGCTTTCCAGGAGCACTGATCAAACCGATGCTCTTATCTGTTGGGAAGGAAGGAATATGCAGGCTCCTGGACAGATATAAGAGCAGGAGGGCTCAGGCAAGGACAGCTGTGGCATACTTGGAAGGAAAACGCCTGAAGGTGTTCAGTTCGTCTGTCAATGGCACCATAGTGGACAAGCCTCGCGGAAAGCACAGAAGAAAAGGTTTTGGATTTGAGTTTATCTTCATGCCTGACGGCAGCAGAAAGGTTTTTGCGGAGATGAACATTGAAGAGAAGGGTAGATTTGCGGCTAGAGCAAAATCGTTCATGAAACTGAAAGCTTATCTCTTGAAAAAGAAGGCGCTCACTTAGTCTAAATACCTATCTTTCATATTATCTTTGAATGACTCATGGATGGCTCCAAAAAGTCTATTCTTGTAAACAAACTCCTCAACGATGAGCTTCTCGACTATGAGATTTACAAGAAGCTTGCAACGATAGAGAAAGACAAGAATCTAAAGGCCTTGCTAGGCAGGCTTACGGAAATGGAGAAGGTCCATCTTGAAATCTGGAGAGAGTTTGCCGGGGCAAAGGGGACCCAGGAGACGGCTCCGCTTATAGTCCTCCTGAAAGTTTACCTTTTCGTGCTCACCAGAAGGATAATTGGGGTTGCTTTTGTTACCATGCTGCTAAGCAGGAACGAGCTGAGAGCGCTCAACAAGTACACAGAGACAGTCAGCGTGGGTGGAGTCTCCGCGTATGAAAGGAAGCGGCTTAATATCATAATAGAGGACGAGCGGAGGAACGAGGCGTACCTTAAAGATAGGATACGCAGCTACAAAGGCAGGTTGAACAACATAAGGGCGATAGTCCTCGGCCTCAACGACGGCCTTGTGGAGATACTTGCCGCTGTTGCAGGCATAGCAGTTGTCGCAAGCAGCGGCCTCGTGGTCGTGATCAGCGGTATAATAATAGGCATAGCTGGCACGCTCTCGATGGCTGGAGGTGCCTATCTCTCCTCTAAGTCGCATGGGCTCCTGGAGGAGGTAGACGAACCTGAAAGCAGCAGCCCAGGCAGTGACGCCATCTATACTGGCGCATATTATTTCCTGGGTGCTATTGTCTCGATAATACCATTTGCACTTGGATTCAGCGGCTTCTTGGGGATAATACTTGCAGTAATCCTGGTAAGCCTGATCCTCACCACGGCCTCTGTGATAATAGCTGTTGTAAGCGGCACTAGCATAAGATGGAGGGTGATTGAGATGCTTGCGATATCCCTCGGCGCTGTAGTTGTTACAGTGATACTCGGGACCATAGCAAGGAACTACTTTGGAGTTATAATTTAGCGGAGTGTCTGGATGGCCAAAGTCATTATAAGGGGAAGGATAGCCTCAGGCCTTGGAGAAGGTAAATACTTCATGTCCATCCCTGAGTACAAAAAGCAGTTCGCCGAGCTCATCGGCATAGCTCCATTCCACGGAACGCTTAACGTTAAGGTGGATCCTGAATCAATTGAGAAATTTAACTCCCTGAAGTCAAAAAAGGGTATTTGGATAAATGGCTTTGAAAGCAAGGGGAGATCTTTTGGAGGCGTAGCTGTATTCCATGCGAATATAAGCGGCAAGAAGTGCGCAGTGGTCTTTCCTGAGAAAGGCAGATACAAAGATATTCTAGAAATTATAGACAACGAGGACCTTAGGAAAAAACTGGGGCTTAAGGACGGCGACGAGATGAAGGTCGAGATAGAACTCTAATCCCTACTCCTCCATCTTTCTACCAAGACGAAGGCAAGGGTGATCAGGACAAGGGTAGCAACAGACCAGAAGACATCGTTTGCGCTTATCCCTATCTCTGAAATAAGCAATCCAATCAGAGCTATTGCAGCGATTGCAAGACCATGCTTCACCCTGAACTGCGGCTTGTAGTCCTTGCTCTTCCTTATCTTCAGGTACGCAGCGAGATCTATTATCCTCGGTATGCCTGTCCCTACTACCGCGCCTATTATCACGTACTGATAGTACTGCGAGGGGAAGAATGTAAGGAGCATAGGAATGCCGAAGGAGAGGAGCGTAGCATATAGCGGTATAGAGTTCTTGGAGAGTTTTTCCATGCTGCTAGGCAGGAAGTTCAGCTTGCCAAGAGCATAGATGATCCTCGAGTTTGCCATGATCATCACGAGCATGACAGCGAGTATCGCTAGCACTGCACTAAATTCGAACGCAGCGGTCAGGAAGGGGCTATTGAAGGTGGAGACCAGACCGAGTATGGGGTAATAGTAATTGCTGCCTATCCCTGCCTTCGTCAGCCCCGCATAAGTCGCAAGGACTAGGAGCGCATAGAGGATCGTGACTATCGCTATGGAATAGAGGATTGCCTTGGCCATTTTCTTCACGTTTCTCGTTTCCTCAGGAACTGCTATTATGGCAGTCCAGGAGCCGTAAGCGAGTATCGCTATAGGTATGGAGTAGAGTATACCGTATGCGCCAGAGCTACCTGAGACAAACGGCGTCAGGTTTGAAAACTTCCCGTGGAAGAGCGCGAGCACTATTATGATTGAGAAGAAGACTGTGAAGATTATGCTCATGGCCTTGTTTGCATCGCTTGTCATCCTAGCTCCGAGCAGATTTATTACACCTACAAAGAGAAGGGCGATCTCTCCTGCAACTATCAATCCTATTCCGCTTGAGAAGAACGGAGAGACATAATTGCCTATTATTATCGCAGAGATTACTATGCCGAAAAGAGTGCCTAGGTAATAACCTATCCCCTCGAGGAAGGCGAGATACCTGGCTAACCTTCCCTTTCCGAAAGCCTGATAGGGGAAGACAACCAGCGCGCCTGATTTTGGAAATGCTGTTACCATCTCGGCGTAGATCAGGGCCATGAGAAGGGAGAAGACTCCTGCAAGTATCCAGGAGATTATGCTCGAGGGACCTGCGCTTGCGTAGGTCATTGAGGGAAAGGTGAGTACTGCCACGCCGACCATCCCTCCTATTCCAAGCCATAAAATATCTGAGAAAGACAAAACTCTTTTGAAGCCCATTTAAAATACCACTTCTAGATTTAGAAAATGAGGTTTATTTGCGGTATAGATTTTTATTACTTGGGGTCGTCTCGCATCTCCCCTATTGCAATTTTGCTCTTTGCAACCGCCACAGGGTTTATATAGATTATAGTGGGTAATTGGTACAGAATACTTCTTGCAGATGATATTGTGAGCGACGAGATGACCTATGGGTCTATGAAGGACATCAGGACAGGCAGGTTCATACTCATAGACGGAATTCCGTGCAGGGTCGTCGAGATAGAGACCTCAGCTCCTGGAAAGCACGGAGCTGCGAAGATGAGGATCACTGCTGTAGGAGTGTTCGATGGAGCTAAGAGGACGCTGCTCAAGCCAAGCGATGCAGACTCTGAGATCCCGATAATAGCGAAAAAGAAGGCGCAGGTCGTCTCGCTTTCTGAGAACAGGGTGCAGCTCATGGATTCCGAGAGCTTTGAGACATTCGAGGTAAACATACCAGCAGAGATGAAGGATGCGCTTAAGCCAGGAACAGAGGTCGAGATGCTCTCATATGGAGAGAGCAGGGCGATCTCAAGGATTCTGAGCAATGTGTGATTGATTTTTATGGAGATTAGGATATTGGAGGAGAGAGAGGAGAAGCTCTTTGGCAGAAAGGAGATAATATTCGAGACGTCTTACGAAGGCAAGACGCCATCTGGAGAGGAGGTAAAGCAGGAGATCTGCAAGAAACTTGGCCTCAGCCCAGATCTGACTATCGTGATAAAGATAGACCAGGCTTTCGGAAAGGGGCTTAGCACTGTCAAGGTACACTCCTACGCAAAGAAGGAGATTATGGAGAGGATAGTCAGGAAGTCGAAGGCGGCGACCGCGAAGAAGCCTGATGTCCAAAAACCGGCTCCTGAGAAGAAGGAAGAGCAGGAGATGAAAGAGAAGGAGCCTGCAAAGGGCGAGGAGAAGAAGGAACACCATAAGGCTGAGGAGAAGAAAGAGTAATTTATGATTAGGTATGTCAATGGCGGAAAAAGCTAAGGCAAAAAAGGCTAAAGAATACAAACCCGTAGAGAAGATATGCCCGAAGTGCAGTGTGAGGATGGGAAACCACGCAGAAAGGTACTCGTGCGGAAAGTGCGGCTACACAGAGTGGAAGAAAGGCAAAGAGGCCTGATCAGATCAGGGAGCGCAGAAAGAAAACTGTAGCAAAGAAACAGAGTGGGCTAGTAGGCGGCGCTGTCTTTCTCTTGATCTTCTTTCTTGTATTTGGCGTCTCGATAGGCATCTCCATCGGGCTTGCCAACATAGGTTTTAGCCAGCAGCTGAATAACATACTTGATGCGGGCCTCGGTTTCTCGATGCCAGTATCAGTTCTCCTCTACTTTATTTTATATAAGAAGTTCAACTTGAAAGAAATACTTAATCAACTTGGCCTTCGAAGGTCTGGTCTCTCGCCGAAGATGATAGGGATAGGCCTTCTAATCTTCTTGGTGATCTTCCTTCTCGACCTTGCTGTAAGCCTCGTGAGCTCTGTCTTACACACGCAGATAAACACGAACATAGGCGTGCTCTTAGGCGGCTCGCCGCTCTGGTTCTACATATTCGCTGCGGTGATAGAGCCGATAAATGAGGAGGTGCTTTTCAGGGGATTCGCTGTTCCAAGGCTTGGGATAGTCATCAGCGCCTTGGTGTTCGGCCTTCTCCATGCAGGGTACAATTCTACCTTCGGAGTGGAGATTATAGCGGCGTTCATTTTTGGAATCATAGCAGGATATGCATTCAAGAAAACAAAATCTCTCTACCCTCCCATCATAGCACACATACTCGTAAACTCGATAGCAGTCATAGCGTTGCTGTGACAATCGCTATCTGACTGGATGGTAATCCTCCTTAGGCTTCTTGAGCAGGGTGTATCTTGTGATGTTGCCCACATAATACTTGAAGAATCCGAATACCCCCCATTCGGTTATGCGCCTCGTGCTTGTTTCAACTTCTGCGTTTAGTATGTAGCGGGTCTTTCCATAACGCTTCAACCTCATGGAGAGGTCCCAGTCCTCGTAGGTAATCATCTTAGGATTGAATCCCTTTGCCTTCTCGAAAGAGCTGCGCCTAACAGCGAAATTAGCTCCGACTATGCAAGGCCTGCGCAGGAATATTGAGAGCCTTACAAAGACAAAAGAGACAAAAGAGTATCCGATATTTATCAGAGGGTTTTCCTTTTCCAGTGGGAATATAGGGCCAGTGGCTGCAACAAGCCTCTTGTCAGAGAATTCGTTGTGGTATATCTTCAGAAGGTTTCTTGAGGGTATCGTGTCGGCATCGGTGAAGACGAAGAGAGAGCCCTTAGCGATCCTAGCTCCTGTGTTCCTTGCTGCCGCAGGCCCTCTTTTTCTTTCGGTGATGAACCTGGCCTTCTTTCCTACCATCTTCCTCGTCCTGTCCTTGCTGCCGCCGTCCACTATGATTGTCTCGAAAGATTTGAAGGTCTGGCTATCAAGGCCTTTAAGGGTGGATTCTATGTACTTCTCTTCGTTGAGTGTGGGAATTATCACGCTTATCTCTGGGTTCTGATCCATCTAACCATTCAGTTGTGCATGCTTTCGTACACTTCGGCGGCGCCCCTGGCGAGTATGTAAAGTACGAGTATCGCCGTAAGGATGTATCCTATTATCGCAGGATAGCTCCAGACATACATCAGCACGAGGTAGGAAAACGTGACGAACTTGACTACATTTATTCCGCCCCTCGCTATGTTGGAGGAGTAGAGCTTCTGCCCAAGCCATGTCTTCATCTTCGAGGATGTGCCCTTCGATGCCATCAGCGCGTCAACGAAGGAGTGCCTTATCACTATTATGATGAGCACGTATATCGGAAGTATGTGTACATATGTGAAGGCTATCCAGAAGAGGTATTCCACCACTCTGTCTCCGGCAACATCCATCCTTGGCCCATGCGGCGCGCTCTTCTGTATTCTTTTCTTTACAGCACTTACCTTCTCCTTCGCTGCCTTGTCGCCAATGGCAGCGCTTAGGTAGGTACCAAAGGTTATTCCTCCCTTGCTCTCTTCGCCCACCGCGAAGTAGCCATCTATTCCGTCGAGTGATATTATGAATGCAATAAGGAGCACTGTCGCTATGGGATAGAACTTGACTATGATCAGATAGACTACTAGCACTGCGAGGGCTGTCCTGAAGAGTGTGGCTGCATCTGCGGATCTCATTTGCTCGCATTAATTGAAAAGAACAAGTTTAAAGCAGTTGTCATGACATATAGTTTGCTTGTATTATTCAGTGGGTTTAATGCTAGATTTCAGCAAGAATGAGGAGGAGACACTCAATTACTGGAAGGAGAAAGGGACTCTTGCCAAGGTCAGAGAGAAGAATAAAAGCGGCAAGCCCTTCTACTTCCTCGACGGCCCTCCTTATGTGAGCGGCGACCTCCATCCCGGCCAGATGTGGGTCAAGTCGATGAAGGACGTGATGCTGAGATACAAGCGCTTCAGGGGCTATTACGTCTATGACCGCGCTGGATACGACGTGCACGGCCTTCCCATAGAGAGGAAGGTGGAAGCAAAGCTAAATCTGACCTCAAAGAAGGAAATAGAGACCAAGATAGGTGTGGAGAACTTCATAAACAGCTGCAAGGAGTTCGTCGAGGGTTACATAGGAAGAATGGACAAGGACTACATAAGGTTCGGCGTCTCCCTCGACTTCTCGAATCCCTATGTTCCTTCAAGGAAGGAGTACATGGAGACTGCGTGGGGCTTCGTAAAGATGATCAATCAGAAGAGGCTTCTACACAAGGACAAGCGCTCAACCACGTACTGCGTGGGATGCAACACAGCGGTCTCTCAGGGGAGCATGGAAGTTGAGTATAGAAATGATACAGATCCCTCGGTACTCGTAGAGTTCAAGGTAAACGAGAAACTGAGCAAGCCCAGAGTTGATCTCGGGGAGAATGCGTATCTCGTGATTTGGACCACAACGCCATGGACCCTTCCTGCAAACGTCGCTGTCGCAGCGCATCCGAAAGAGATCTATGTCGTAGCTAAAGTGGGCGAGAAGAGGCTCATAGTAGCGAAGAGCAGGCTAGATGCTCTGCTCAGCATAATGGACGAGAGCGCGATGATAGAGAAGGAGTTCTACGGCAGCGAGCTTGAGGGCATCTACTATACGAGCCCTCTCGAGGCAAAGGTCCCGGAGCAGAAGAAGTTCAGGAAATACCACAAGATACTTTTATCAGAGGAGATGGTAAACGTCTCGGAGGGAAGCGGGCTCGTGCATATCGCGCCGGGGCACGGGAACGAGGACTACCTTCTAGGAAAGAAGAACAAGTTGCCAATCTTCTCCCCGGTAAGCACCGAGGGAAGGTACACTGCGGAGGCTGGAGGGTATGATGGCCTAGAGATACTCAACGGCGCAAACAAGGTGGTGATCGAGGACCTCAGGGCGTTGGGCAGCCTGATAGACGCGAGCGCCTTGCAGCACAGCTATCCCCACTGCTGGAGATGCGACACTAAACTAATCTTCATAGCCACTGAGCAGTGGTTCGTCAACATCCGGAAGATTAAGGAGAAGCTCTTGCGCGAGAACACGAAAGTCTCGTGGCACCCGCCTGAGGCGCAGAAATGGCAGGAGGAGCTGCTCAGGAGCTCTCCGGACTGGACCATCTCGAGGCAGAGATACTGGGGCATACCTATGCCCATATGGACGTGTGAGTGCGGCGAGACATTGGTTATAGGATCGCTTGGCGAACTCAGGGAGAACGCAGTTAATCAGAGCATGGTGGATTCACTGCATGATCTCCACAAGCCTTACATAGACAGGATAATGCTGAAGTGCGTTAAGTGCAGTAAGGAGATGCAGAGAATACCTGATGTGCTAGACGTCTGGTTCGACTCTGCAATAGCGTTCAGGGCAAGTCTGAGCGAGGCTGACTTCAAGAGGCTCTTTCCGGTCGATTTCATACTCGAGGGAAGGGACCAGCTTCGCGGCTGGTTCTCGTATCAGCTGAAGGTCGCAGTGGCTGTCTACGGCAAGAGGCCTTTCAACACTGTCGTGACCCATGGCATGATGCTCGGCGAGGACGGAAGGGAGATGCACAAGAAGCTTGGCAACTACGTGCCGCTTGAGGAGATACTCAAGACAACTACGGTAGACGCGTTCAGGCTCTGGTGCACATCCCACACTCCGGAGCTAGATCTTATCTTCAGCAGGGAGAAGATAAACGAGGCCAATAAGGTAGTCATGCTTCTCTACAATATCTCAAACCTTTACGCTGAATATTCTGACGCTGTTGGCTACAAGCCCCCTAAGGTAAAGAAGCCGAGCAATTTGGAGAAACTAGAAAACGAGGAGGCATGGATAGTCTCGAGGATGAACAGGACGATAAGGGACGTTACGGCGAGCCTGGAGAACTACGAGATATACAAGGCAGTTAACACTCTGAAGAAATTTATCATCGAAGATCTGAGCAGATTCTACCTGAAGGCGGCGAAGAAAAAGGCGCTTTACTCGGAGAGGAAGATGGCGAAGCAAGTCATAGACACAGTAAACTACCTGCTCTTCAATACCCTTCTCCTTGCCTCGGTTATCATACCCTTCTCTACAGAGAAGCTCTACCTGCGCAGCTACGGCAAGGAGAGCATCTTCCTTGAGAACTGGCCTAAGTACAAGGAAAAGCTGATCAGCGACGAGATAGAGGAAGGCTTCGGATACGCAATAGAGACAATAACTGCGATACTAAGTGCCAGGGAGAAAGCTAACCTCAGGCTAAGGCAGCCTCTGCGTACAGCAATAGTAGAGGTCACAAACGAAGAGGCATTGAACTCTCTTCAGAGAATGGCAGGTGTCATAGAGGATTATACAAACATAAGGAAGGTGGAACTCAAGCTGGGTGAGTCGGGAAAGAAGACGGTGAGACCTCTCTTTGAGAACATCGGACCTGAATTTAAGGAGAATGCGGGAGCAGTAGGAGAGGCGCTGAAGGGAGCGGATGCTGAAGCAGTTATGAAGGACATATCATCGAGCGGCCATTACTCGCTTCATACTGAGAAAGGGACATTCAACATAGCTGAAAAACATTTCACGGTCATTGAGGGAGCAGCAAGAAAAGATGCGCTCTCTTTCAAGTATGGGTCGGTAAGTCTGGATGCCACCATAAGCGAGGAACTCAGGGAAGAGGCACTCGTAAGGGAGTTCGAGAGGGCGGTGCAGCTGATGAGGAAAGGCATGGGGCTCAAGAAGGCAGAAAGAATAAAGCTTTACTGCAGGTTCTCGCCAGAAATGAAGGCGATAATAAAAAAGAACGAGAAGGACATCCTGAAGGCTATCGCAGCGAACCAGATGTCTGAGCTTGAAGAAGGCATGGAGTCCAAGGAAGTGGAAATAGATGGAGAGACTGTTAAGATAAAGATAGCCAAACTGTGATGATTTTTAGCTCACTGCGTTTTTGAGCGCACTAGGTGTTAGTGCTTTCCTGCGCGCAATTTCAAATAGCGTCGCTACTACTATTCTGATATCAAGCAGAGAAACAATGAATGACCCTCCTCAAGAGGCTGGGTATCCTTCCTGCTTAAAAGTCACTTAGCTTGAATTGTTTGTAATCCATCTTCTCGTCTTTGGATCCTTGTCTAAGGATCTTAACTTCGCCACATTTAATGTTGCAGTTTCGAAATTTGTAACCACACCCCAAGGAGTTGGGGAATTCTCAGATATTAAAAAATAGTGTTTTGAGGAAAATATGAATGTCTAGGAAACGCAGGAAGAGGCTTAGCTTGATTTAGAGATTATTAGGCTCTTGTACCTCTTCCTCTTCTTGGTGTTTGACCAGCAGTCCTTGCAGATGTAGGCGCGCTCGGTCTGGCTAACCT
>DAHVVD010000031.1 GCA_027328265.1 Microcaldota archaeon | reverse complement strand
TGGATGTAGTCGTAGCCGTAGGCTATTGCTATGTCCTCCACAACGTCCTGGTCATTCATAACGTCAATACGGTACTCAGGCACCCTGAACCTGACATCGCTGCCGAGAAGCGCAGCCTCATAGCCCATCTTGTTTGCCAGTGAGATTATGTTGCTGTAGCCTATCTTCACCCCTATCTCATTCTCGGAAAGTCGTAGCGGTATCTTGATGTATTGACTTTCCATCATGGGCGTGACTTCGGAGCTTCCGGGATAGTTTATCTCAACTGGAAGAACTTTCGCGCCAAGGTCCATGAGGAGCGCTGCGAGCATATCCAGCGACCTGTTCACCGAGTTCTTGTCTGTTCCAGTGATATCTACGAAGATGTTTTTCGTCTGCTTCGTCACCCTGGTCCTTTCCGCGTTGATTATTGGTATGAGCGAGATGACACCTATGTTGTCCTTGAGCGCAGGGTACCTTCCGTCAGGGTTTTTGATTATATCTCCGTATTTCATTCCTTTCTCGTTAGCCTTCAAGATCTGACTGAAAGTTTTGTCAGACGATTCGCCGAGAGGCGTGAATCTCTCCTCCTCGTAGGCGTTGTAATGCAGCGGCTGCTCTATCTGGTCCAGGTCTTGTATGCCTACCGCAACTTTCCTCCTTGATCTTCCGTATGTCTCGGAGAGTTTATCGGCAAAATTCATTATGTCAGCAAGAGCTTCCTCGCTAAGGACGAGCCCGTATGCAGCAAAGCCAGAGATGAAAGGCCTTAACTTCGCAACCTCCCTACCAACTTCTATCTCGAATGCGGGCCCACTTTCCTCCAGAATGTATTTGAAACACCTAGACTTGTGCATGAAGTTCTTGAGCGACCTAGCAAGACCTACAGTGCTGTAGAGGTCAGGCCTGTTCGGTGTTATCTCGAGGCTTATTTCCATATCATCAATTCCCTCGACATTGAAACCCATCTTTGTAACCTCGTCGGAGAGCTGCTTGTCTGTGAGCCTCATTGACATGAGCTTAGCGAGGTACTTTTTGTTGAATGTTATCACAGGCATTATACCATCCTCCTTCTCCTTAACCAGCCTATGTCGCTGTTGTAAAGCTCGGTTATGCTCTTTGTCTCCGGATCCCTAAGCAGGAGCATCCTCTCAACTCCAGGGCCCCAAGCGAGCACAGAGAGGCTCTTGCGCGGAACGCCAGTGACCTCTCTCCTGAGTATGCCTGAGCCTCCGACCTCTATCCACTCCTTAGTTTTTTCTGAGTACGCGTATACCTCGGCTCCTGGCTCCACGAATGGAAAATATGCTGGCTTGAACTTCACCTTGATGCCCATGGCGCCGTAGAGATCTATGAGTATATCGAAGAGGTTTGCAAGCGTCAGGTTGTTGCCTATGACTATCCCGTCTGTCTGGTAGAAATCGGTGAGGTGCTTGTAGTCTATGTTCTCGTTCCTGAAAACCCTGCCTACGGAGAAGAGTTTTATAGGGAGTTCTTCAGTCTCCTTGCCCATGGCTTTCACGAACTCTGAAACTTTCCTTGCGGAGACATTGGTGGTGTGCGTGCGCAGCATCGCCTGCTCCGCTATCTCAGGCTGCCATTCGCCGCCCCAGTATTCGAGGTGCGCATCGCGTATCCTCTCGAAAGTCTCGTCACGTTTTACCCTGATTGACTTGGGCTGCGAGAGATAGAAGGCATCCTGCATCTCGCGCGCTGGGTGATCCTGTGGCATGAAGAGCGAGTCGAAGACCCAGAATGCGGGCTCGATGATTGGCCCATAGACTTCCTTGAATCCCATGCTGAGGTAAGTCTGCCGTATCTTGTTGATTGTCTGACGGAGGGGATGCCTCATCGCTATCTGCTCCTTAGGCACTTCGAGCTGCACGTCATACGGCTTGAAATCCCTGCCGCGCCACGATCCAGAAGCTATCATGGCCTTTGAGAGCGCATCTATCTGCTCTGTTGCAGGCTTGTTCTCGAGCTCTGAGAGGCCTTTCTCAGTGATCTGTATGCTTTCTATCTGGCTTTTCCTGTGTATAACTACAAGACCTCTCTTGACCAGATTTGCGAACGCTTCCTTGTTAGATTGGGCCAGCCTTGCATATCTCTCCGGCTTGGCGTAAAGCTCCCTAAGCACATTGCCTTCCTCGATGCCGCTTGAAGTAGCCGCCTCTCCAGCAGGGGTCAGGTAGAGAATGCCGTCCCTTATAGCCACCAGGCCTTTTTTCTTAGCCCACTGGAAGCCTATCTGCTCCTCCTTCTTGTTTAGGGATGCCGCGCTTAGCCTGCTTCTCTTTAGCACTAAGAGAAGTGATTCTTCAGGCATCTTTGTCTTTGCATACGCTTTGCCTTCATCAGTAATTTCAATGCTCTCAAGGTCACGTCTCTCCACCTCCACAGCTCCCCTGGAATAGAGGTTATCAACGGCCCATAGTGCCTCGTCTTTCTTGAGTTTCGTGTAATAAAGCAGCTCATCTAGGCTAAGGGACCTGTGCTCCTTGAGCGAAGTCAGTACAGCCAGCTCGTATCTGTGCACCTGGATCAGATAACCCATCGATACGAATACTAATAAAGCTAATCATTCAGGCGGTGCAAAAGGTATTTAGAAGGAATATCCTATTCAATACCATGTTGAAATATTACTTGACGGAGCTCTTCGAACCAACCCTTCTTTTCGGGCTCCTGCCTGCGATACTGGGAATTATAGTCGCATGGCATCTCGGTGCAACAGCGCTTATATATGGTGTTCTTGCTGCTGTCGGAGTGGTCCTCGCGCAGATGGCAGTAAACCTGATAGATGATTATGTCGACTTTAAAAGCGGACTTGACAAGGATACCGAACATACGAAATTCAGCGGAGGAAGTTCTCTTGTCACAAAAGGCATGATAAAACTCGACAACGTGCTTAAGCTGGGACTTCTCTGCCTTGCTGCAGCTTCCCTCATAGGAGTATACCTGATTGTCAAGGACCTCCTCCTTCTCCCATTCTTCCTGATAGGCATATTTTCAGTGGTTTTCTATACAAAATACCTCCTCAAGGTGCCATTCGCCGGAGAGCCTGTGGCTGCGCTCAGTTTCGTATGCATCGTGTTGGGTACATTCATAGCTTCAGGTGGACAGCACTTGCTACTTGGTATTGCGGCATTCGCAGCAGTGCCTGCGGGATTGCAGGTGGGAATAGCTGTGCTTGTGAACGAGGTGCCCGACAGGAAAGCTGATGCAAAACATGGAAGGAGGCATAGCGCAGTAATGTTCAAGAGCATGCGGACTGAGGCTTTGTACTACCTTGCCTTGAATATCATCACTTACGCTGTTGTATCTGTTGGCGTGGTGCTCCGCGCCCTGCCCTTGCAGAGCCTACTCGTATTCCTTACTGCGCCGATAGTTTGGGCAGTTGGATGCAGCATGGCTAACTACAAGAGTGCAAAAGGATATGTTCCGGCTATGGCCAACGCCGCGATGGCCGAGCTTGGCATGATTCTTATACTGATACTCTCGTTTGTCTGACCGAGGAGGATACCTTGCCTGAAGAATGGAAATCGAAACTGCCTGATAGGATAAGAATGCAGGTTGAGAAGACCGCAGTTAGGCTTAAGTCTTTTTCAAAAAGAGATTTCATCGAAAGGGAGCTTGATGAGCCTTCAAGATACCTGCTTGTAACTCCTGGCAAGTTGCTGAGGCCGACTCTCGTCTTCCTAGGGGCAGAGTACATAGGCTCTAGGAACCTAGGGAAATACGTTGGGCTCGCCTCTTCGATAGAGCTGCTTCACGTCTCCTCACTGATACATGATGACATAATAGACAAGGACATAAAGAGGAGAGGTAAGAAGGCTGTCCATGCGAAATTCGGGGCCGAGAAAGCGATACTGGCAGGCGACGCATTGATCTCGAAGGCGATACAGGAAGCGACTCCTTACGGCAGCAAGGTAGTTGACGCGATAGCCAAGGCCGCGATGAAGATGTGCGCAGGCGAGGTGCTGGATTACAAAT
This sequence comes from Microcaldota archaeon, assembly GCA_027328265.1. GTDB lineage: Archaea > Micrarchaeota > Micrarchaeia > Micrarchaeales > CABMGC01 > JAJZIZ01. Next base: position 2,431 of record DAHVVD010000031.1, on the reverse strand, counting down.
ATCAGAGCTATGGAGACCAGCCCAGCATTAGCAACTATCTGAAGGTGGCAAGGCTCAAGAGCACTGAACTTATAGGCACAGCTGCTGCCATACCTGCACTGCATGCCTCGAACAGATCAGCAGGTGAGCTCTATAGATTCGGTATCGAGATAGGGGTAGCTTTCCAGATCAGGGATGACATACAGGATTTTGGCAGTACGAAAGGCGGACGTAGGCTCAATGTTGTAAGATGCATTATGAAAGAAAAGAACTGCAGCAAAGAGAAGAGCATCGATTATGCCGCTTCATTGAATAGGAATTACGTAAAGAGCGCGATAGGAAAGCTGAAAAATAATGACAAGGCTTCTTTACTAAGGGACTATGCAGGCATGATTGGAGTATGGTAGGGATATTACGCCTTTTCAGCTATTGCAAGGAATGCGATGCCTGAAGGCAGGCTGCGCAGTTTGATCTTAGAAAATCCAGCCTTTCTCATGTCCTCAAGCAGTTCTGCTTTATCAAACCTTGAGATTGTGGATATAAGCCAAGGATACGCCTTCGGGTTGCCTATTCTCCCGACGATGCCCATAGGCAGTTTATACACATTGAAGAAAGCTTGCTGAAATTTGTCATCTGGCATCGCCATCTCCAGGAAGACAGCCTTTCCGCCTTTCTTTAGTATTTTGTAGCTACCCGCAACAAATCTCTTTAGATTAGACCTGCCGTTCTTGGAGAACCTGAGGCTCCTGAGCGAGAATCCAGTAGTCACAACGTCAAATCTCTCTTTCCTCCTTCCAATCTGCAACGCATCCTCAATTTCAAGCCTTATTTCATTCATGCCTTTTTTATTTATCTTAAGTCTTGCGACAGTAAGCATGTCACCGTTGATATCAGAGCCAATAACCTTCGCTTCTATCCCTCTTTTCTCTGCCAGCCTGCTTAATTCTATGGCAAGGTCCCCGGTACCGGTGGCGACATCAAGTATTGTGCATCTTTTCCTTCCTGCAAGGGCTTCTTTGGCGGCCTCCTCTCTCCACCCCTTGTCGAAATTGAAGCTGAGGATGTGGTTCATAATGTCGTATTTTGTGTATATACCAGAGAACATTTCGTTTATTTCGGAATCCATGGTAATCCTAATGAATCACAATTACAGGCAGAAAGATTATTATCGCCTCTATCCAGAGGATGTGTGCTATCGCCGAGCTTACTATGCCGTGCCTGCTTGCGATGAGGCTAGTCACAAGCCCGACGAGAAAGGCTGCGAGTACGAGTACAGGATTCAGGGTGGTGATGTGGACAAGAGAGTAGTATGCGGTGGAGATTATCCAGGGATATTTTGAAAAACTCTTCCAGTTCCTGGAAACGTAGCCCTGCACGCCGCCTCTCCAATACACTTCTTCGAAGAACCCTATGATCGCAAGAAGCACTACTATTGCAAGCTTAGGCGCCTGAGAGTAGATTAATGAATAGATAAGATTCACGTATTGACCCAGGCCTGACGCGATTGCGAGATAGTAGCCGAGAAGGAAGAGAAGATAGAGAATTACAGAGCCTATTATGCCAAAGGCCAGTACTTTGGAGATATTTGGGCTTTTCCATTTGATCAGCTTCGGTTTTTTCCATAAGGTGAGTAGCGCCAGGATAGCTGCGGCTATACCCATAGCGTAGACAAAGTACTTTGCAAAGACGATGAATACCAAGGGCCAGAGTATTATCGGAAGTATGAAATATATGAAGTTGAAGTCGAATTTTTTTATGGAATCACCATTCGTGGCGCATTGCAATCTTTCCAAACGCCTTTGATTCGGCAAAGAGCCTGTGGGCTTCTTGGGCTTCTGTTATCCTCAGTTTCTTTGCCATTATCGGCTTTATTCCCTTCTGTCGCATGAATTCGAGACCTTCCAGCAGCTCGGCAAGATTTGCATTGTGAACTCCTATTATCCTCGCGCTCCTCCAGTAGTATTTCTTTATCCCTATGTTGGCCTCTGCGCCAGCCATGGTGCCGAAAACAACAACTCTGCCTCCGTGCCTGACCATCGCTATCGAATCATTGAGTGTAGACCCCATGGAATCAAGCACTATGTCTGCGCCTCTGCCTTCGCTAGCCTCGAGCACTTCCTTCTTTACCTTTTCCTCGTTGCCTTGGGATACCACAACTTGGTCTGCGCCGATTCTTTTCAAGGACTCGGCCTTGTCCTCGGACCTGGTTATCGCTATAATTTTCATGCCCATCGCTTTTGAGAGCAGCACAGAGAATATGCCTGCATTGCCTGATGCACCGCGTATCGCTATGGTCTCATCCTTCTTCGCGTCCGCAGCCCATCTCAGCGACCTCCAGGAGACAGAGAGTGCAAGCGGTATGCAGCCAAGTTCCTCATCCGAGAATCCTTTCGGTGCAGGCGCTGCTATTCGAGAAGGAACTTTCACGAGCTCACCGTATGATCCCCAGGAA
>DAHVVD010000023.1 GCA_027328265.1 Microcaldota archaeon | reverse complement strand
TAGCGAGCACAAAGAGTCCAAGCACCACTGTCGAGGCTCCGGCAGCATAGAGCCTGAAATCAGTCCCGCTCTTTCTCTGGGCCTCGTAATAAGAATAAGCGATCGCAATCCCAAGGCCGACTATTATGACAAGAAGGCCATATATCGCGCCAGCGCCCAGAAGTATGAAGGTCATCTCCATGAGCACCGCGGCAATGCCTATGCCCAGGAGCGTTCCAGAATTTCTATCAGGGCTTTTGCCAAGGGTCTTTGTCATCGCGTAGACCTCTCCGACTATCGTCGCAACAGCTATTATGTAGGCAACGCCGAAGTGCGGCAGGTACTTGACCTCGCTCATGCCTGCGATTGCAAGCACCGCGAGGACCACAAAAGAGAAGATTGCGGACCTGGAGTTCTTGACTATTATAGCATAAAGCGTGAATGCCCCAAAGAGGATGAGCACCAGCCACACCATCAGCGGGAAGCCGCCAACGCTAGCACCTATTAATCCAAATCCACCGCTGCCGAAATTGAAGGTAGGCCCTGTGACCGCATACTCCTGCACAGTCATGAAGAGCGGCGTGGACGGCGTGGTGTAATGCGACGCCAGTGCGAAAAAGTCCTTGATTGGCTTGCTCAGCGGACTCAGCACAGCTAGCGCAAGTATCAAGACAATAAGTCCTATCCTAACAACTATGTCTGTCTGACCGGATCTCTTCAGCAGCTTGTACTTCTCCATGTAGATTGGTAGGTATTCGAAACAGAGAGCCGCTATGAACGCTACCAGAGGGAATCCAACGATAGTAGGTATGAAGAGGATGCTCGGCACTTTGTTGGTAAGCGTGGCGTCATAAGGTGCGTAGACTGCATAGAAGAGTATTATGACAAGTAAGACTATCCCGTTCATGATGTAAAAATCCTTATTGCTCCTCTTGAGCAGCGTGTCGATGGCGCCCTGAAGGACTATGTAAACAGCAAGCACACCAGCAGTAACGTTGTAGTAGTGGCTGCCAAGGAATGTAGATGCGAAGGCGATTCCTGCAAGAACCGCGTATCTCCTCTCCTTCGGATATTTTGCAGCCAGCGCGTAAGCAGCAACAAGGAAGAAGAGGGAGAAGATCCCCCAAGGCTCGAGCAGCTGCTCGCCAGCTATGAAGGTAGTTATGAGCGTTGGCATCGCAGCTGCGAGTATCGCGCCCACAAACGCAGGTGCGCTTCCGTACTCATGATAAATAAACATGAATACTATGAAGACGAGGAGCGCTGCAATTATCGGCGGATACACCGAGCTTACGTTGCTCAACAGGTTTGTATTAATGGTGTTTGATTTTGGGTTAGGGTTGGATATGGCGTACCAGTATGCCTCTATGTAAGGCATCAACGGCTGTATCCTGTGTATGGTGCCGTTGGTCGCGTTGGTGCCCGGCGTTATTATCGTGCCGTTGAGGAAAGTAGGCCATGCCGAATGGTCTATCTTTAGCTGGTATCCCCACGTAAGTATCTGCGCGGTGCTCATCATGTCAAAGTATGGGTCGAACTCGAAGTACTTCTGAGCCACGCCTATGTTTATGACCCTGGAGGCAAAGGTGACAAGCATCAGTATAAGCAGCGCGACCCAAATCAGGTATCCGTATCCCCTTTTCTCCTTCTCCCCTACTCCCTGCCCTGAGGCAAGCCTCTTCTCCTCAAGCTCATGCTGCGATATGAGCCTCTTCTCCTCACCTCCATGCGCTTCCTCGACCTTCGCCAGCTCCTCTCTTCCAGCGCCCTTGCCCCTCAATGTCACTATCTCCTGCTCGTGCTTCTCGGAAAGACTTTCTTCCTCCTTCTCGTGCAGCCTTACAAGCGTCATGTCTATGTTTATCTCCGACATTTTCTGCCTCAGCTCAGCGATCCTTTCCTTATAGTCGGTCTTCACGCTCTCAAGGTCGCTCCTTATCTTAGTTCCTGTTTTGAAGCCAGGCAGCAGACCCTCAAATGCACCCTGCCATAAACAGAGAACAATCCCTACGATTGTCAGTACTATGACATCTACATTATAGAGGGCAGCAGAGAAGCTGAAAGAATGAATGCTCGATATGAAATAACCCTCTATCCAGGCAAGAGCCGGAGGGAAAATCATCCCGAAGATGAAGCCTATCGCCACTATCTCGAAAAGGTTGAGTTTTGTCTTCCTGAGGAGAGCGAGGGCTAAGAAGAAACCAGGGACTATTATGGCAAGAAAGCCTATGACTATTGCAGCGAAAGACATAGAGACACGTGCGAGTACCTAATAACTTAATTAACTTTGCAGAGCAAACCTTTAGGAGTATCTAGTCACAAATTTATATAGATGCTCGTTTGGTTAGGCTAATTGGATGTCAGGCAAAAAAAGTGTAACTATAATAGGTGCCGGAACCGCAGGGCTACTTGCAGCAAGGGAACTCTCAAGGAGAAACATACACACCATTGTGTATGATCAAAAAAGAGAGCTGGGCCTGCCAGTGAGGGCATCTGGAATACTTTCAATAAAAGGGCTTGGTGAACTGGGCATCTACTACTCCAGGGCAATAACAAACACCCTTTATGGAGCAAACATCCATGCAGGAGGAACAAAGCTAAGGATAAAGGCGAATGCCCCAGTCGCGCACGTTCTCGATAGGAAGAAACTTAACGACATCTGCCATGACGAAGCCCTTGCAAGCGGCTCGAAGGTCGTTCTGGGAAAAAGGATGGATGCCAAAACTTTTGAATCCCTTTCAGCTAACGACATAATGATAGGTGCTGACGGCGCGGTCTCATCAGTAGCAAAGCATTTCTCCATGGGCGAAATAAGAAGATACATTCTCACATACAAGGCAGAGTTCAACATAAGCGCAGAGGATTCTGGAATTGTAGATCTCTTCTTCGATAATAAGATATCAAAAGGACTCTTCGGTTGGTTCTGCCCAAACAGAAGTGACATACTCGAGATAGGGATAGGCATAGATTCCAGATACGGAAATGCAAAAACAGCGTTCGAGAAATTCATAGCTACTGATTATGTTTCAAAAACAATCTCTGGATCAAGAAGGATAAGTGAAGGTGCAAGTATCATACCTATGTCTTTGAGGGAGAAGATAGTTGATACAAAGAAAGAAGTCCTCCTTGTAGGCGACGCTGCAGGACAGGTCAAGCCCTCTACAGGAGGCGGCATAATTTACGGAGGCAACGCAGCCCTGATGGCAGCCAGAACAATACAAGATCACCTAAACAAGGGTGCCAGCCTTTCCGAGTACACGACCATGTACAACAGAAAATACTCAATCGATACAGCCATACATAGATTAACAAACGCGATCTATTCAAGTATAGGCTCAGACAAGCTTGGTGTTGCGGTAAAAATCATGAAAGCAATGCAGCTCGGCAGGCTTCTCGGCAAATACGGAGACATGGACATGCCAAGCCTTATCCTTAGGAATATGTTAATTAGCGCCGCAGGCGGCAGATAGTTATTTAAAACCCTAATACTCTAATACAAGTGAGGATACTGGTCTGAATGATCTTTGTAGACGAAATAAAGAAAGAAATAAGCATAATGTTGCATCCGAGCAAGGCCAGCAGCATGAGTATAGGCCAAGCACTCTCCTTTTATTACAAACTAGCTTTCATACCTTTTATACTTTCACTGATACTAACATATGTGTTAGGTAATACTATCTTTCCAGGGTGGTCATCTTTTGTGTCTGAATCAGGCTGGTTGGCTGGCCTGCCCCTCATGCTCATACGTTTACTAATCGATCTTGTAGGCTTCCTCGTACTATTTCCTATATCAATCCTAATATATGCCGGACTCTTCCACCTTTTCGGCAAGTTCCTCTTCAAGATATACAAATCAGACTACAAAGACACAGTAACTGGCGTTATATATGCTTTAGGAGCCAACATCTTGGTTTCCTGGCTCATCATAATTCCAATCATAGGCTTCATAACCCTAATATTCTCTCTCTGGAGCACGATAATCCTAATTTTGGCATTGGCCAAGTTGCAGAAAACAAGCGGTCTTGCCTCATTCGGAGTCATCTTGGGGTCGATTTTATTAACAGGCATCATTCTCGCAGCTGTATTCTTCTTGATACATCTGGGTTATTTTGTTAGGTAACATGATTTTCTTCGACGAAATAAAGGAGCAGCTAAAAGTGATGGTATTCCCTTCCAAGGCAGTAAAGGCGAAGCCTCTAGCAGGCTCCCTTGCCTATTACTACAAACTGTCTTTTCTCCCCCTACTCTTAACAATACTGCTTAGCTACCTACACACACGTACCTTGTCAGGAATAGTTCTCCTTCTGAACCCCGGCCTGGAGCGCAGCAGTTTTCTCATTATCGCTTTACTCGAGGTCCTTTTACTCTGGGGGATTATGCCACTACTTCTCCTATTTAACGCGTTGATAATCTACATTATAGGGGACAAACTCTTCAAGGCGCTCAAGGGCAAGCCTGCCGACACCGCCAATGCCCTAATCTACTCGCTCTCCTCACTGGTGCTTTTCGTATGGCTAGCAGTAGTGTCGCCACTCGGCATAGCTCTACTAGTTATATTTCTTTTCTGGGCTTTCATAATCGAGATCATCGCACTCTCAAAACTTCAGAAACTCAGCAGGCTCGGCGCTCTGGCAATTATAATATTTTCCTCATTCATAATATCCGTAGTTTCAGAGCTTTTTGCTCTTATAGGAGTCACGCTTTTTGCTTTCGGCCATTATCTAATCCAGTAGACAAAGCCCAAATACGAGTTGCCAATTCACTCCTCGTCCCTTCTCACGATCTTCAGGATGCCCGGCCTGGGACTGAAGATATCCCCGCTCCTCTCAAGCTCGTTGATGTATCGTGTGGTTGTGGCCCTGTCCATGCCCTGCTTCTCGGCCTCCTCAAGTATGCCTACTATCTTGGCGTTGCCGTCAGCCTCCTCAAGCTTCTTTATTATCCCCATGAGGACGTTTATCTTGTTGACCTTCTCCCTAGGCATACCGGTTAGCAGCGCATCGATGTCCTTTCTGCCTCCCCTGTCGACAGCCAGGGTGTTGAGCATGTATTCGAATAGCGAGATGGCCATGTCGGCGTCCTTCAACTCTATCCTATCCGATAACCTTGATTTTGCGCTTGCCTCGGCGAGCCTTACCAGTCCCTCTATCTGCCTTGGAGTCATCGGAACAGCGCCCTGCTTCATTCCGAGCTTCCTGAGTTCTACATAATAATCGGATATTCTTTTTGTAGCGTCTGCGTCGAGCCTAGGCCTTACGTTCCTCTTGGCGTACGCAACGTATTTTCTTAGCATCTCCTGCTCTATAGGCGGCCTCTCTACTTGCTCGTATCCCTCTACCGACGCGAGCTGCGCACCAGCAGCTCCGTGCTGGATAAGTATGTGCCTAGCTATGAGCCTGTCCTTTTCCTCGTCAAGCGTATCCTTTATCGGGAAGATAAGGTCGAATCTTGAGAGCAGCGTCGGCGGTATGTCGAACTGGTCAGCCGGGTATGCGTTTGGATCGAATCTTCCGTATTTCGGATTGGCTGCAGCAAGCACTGACGTTTTTGTGTTGAACCTAGCAACTATGCCTGCCTTCGCGATGCTGATCGTCTGCGACTCCATTGACTCGAGCAGCGCTGACTTGTCCTCGTCGCTCACCTTGTCGAACTCGTCGATCGAGACTTCTCCTCCAGAGCCCAATACGAGGGCTCCGGCCTTCAGCGTCCAACCGCCCTCGGAAAACTCGTCCTTCTCTGCAGACGCCGTAAGGCCTGCAGACGTTGTCGATTTTCCGCTTACGTATATCCCCTTGGGCACTATGGAGGTGACAGCCTGCAGGAGCCTTGTCTTAGCGCTTCCAGGGTCTCCTATCAAAAGCACGTGTATGTCGCTCCTTATTGGCGCACCATCTATGAGCCTCTTATCTGGCGTGCCGCCGAAAAGCGTGAGCGTTAGCGCCTTCTTTATCTCATCGTAACCGTAGATCGATGGTGCTATCGATTTCGCAATCTTATCGAAGATGTAGGGGTCCTTTGCAAGCTCCCTTATGACCTCTCCCTCATCCTGGCTTATCTCCAGCTCAGCGAATTCCTTCTGCTTCGCTTTTAGCGAGATTGCATCGAAGAACATAGTGTAGAGGAGCTTGTCCTCCTTTCCCTTGTATGTCCTCCTTGGCTTTATCCTAAGGATGCCGGTGATCTCTATCCTGTCACCTGGTATGACCTTGTTAACAAGATCGTCTTCGAGCCACACCTCAAGCTGCCATGTCGGCGTGCTTCCCTTAAGCCTCTCGAGAGGATCCTGCACCGCTATCCTCTGCAGGTTGGTGAACCGAGATTCCGCGTTGTTCTGCTTTAGAGATCTCCTTTTGCACTGCGGGCAGATATCCATGACGCTATCCCTGTCTATCTTGAGCTTGAGTACCGTGCCGCAGAAGGTGCAAGTGAAGACTCCTATGCTTACCTTGGGAGTTATCTCCGATCTTTTCACCACCAGAGAATCCAGCGTAAGCATTTTGCCTATGTATTCCGAGCCCACTTCCTGTATCATGGGCATGTGCGCCTCTACTCCTGAGAATCTAGCATAGACAGGTTCAACAGCCTCTGGATTGGGGTTCAGTTTTGCAAGAGCGATGTTGGCGCTGGGAAGCACCACGTCAGGATTGTTGATTAGCTCCTCGGCGAGCCCAGCGTCGAACTTCTCAAGGTCCTGCATCTCGAGCACGACGCTCCTCTCCTTCGGGTAGCTTAGGTACATGCTGTTTATTTTGTCGACATAATAGGAATCGAAGAACTCGAGGAACCTTTCACTAAGCTCCGCTTTCGCTACCTCATCCACTGTAAGACCTCCAAGTCGTAAACCAATACCCTCCAAAGGCATAAAAATTAAGCATGCAAATTGATTTATCGGCAGTTTCAATGGCAGCTAAGACCTTCTACATAACGACACCCATATACTATGTCAATGACAAGCCGCACATAGGGCATGCGTACACCACCATCGCAGCAGATATACTTGCACGGTGGCACAGGCTGCTCGGAGAGGATGTCTTCTTCCTTACAGGCACCGACGAGCACGGCGAAAAAATAGCAAAGGCGGCAGCAGAGGCAGGAAAGTCGCCCAAGGAGTTCACTGACGGAGTAGTCGTCACATTCATTGATCTCTGGAAGGCTCTTGGGATTTCAAATGACAACTTCATAAGGACAACAGAGAAGAGGCACGAAAAGGCGGCAGCCAAATTTGTGGAGAAGATGAAAGATAACGGCGACATCTACAAAGGCCAATACGAGGGATGGTACTGCGTACCAGACGAAACCTTCTTCACAAAGCTGCAGCTGAAGGACGGAAGATGCCCGGTATGCGGCAGGGAGGTCAAGCTGATCAAGGAGGAGTCTTACTTTTTCAGGCTAAGCAAATACAAGGACAAGCTTCTGAAACTATACGATCAAAACCCAACATTCCTCTCTCCCGAATTCAGGTCAAAGGAGATACTCAACAGGGTTAAGGAGGGCCTAAACGACCTCAGCGTAAGCAGGCTCGGCTTAAGTTGGGGAATTCCCTTTCCAGGAGATGAGAAACACACCATCTACGTCTGGGTAGACGCTCTCATAAATTATCTGAGTGCACTGAATTGGCCAGGAGCCAAATTCAAGAAATACTGGCCAGCCCAGATTCACGTTGTAGGCAAGGAGATCAACTGGTTCCACTCAGTTATCTGGCCAGCGATGCTTATGTCTACAGGGATAGAGCCGCCTCAGAAGGTGTTTGCACATGGCTGGTGGACAATAGAAGGCAAGAAGATGAGCAAGAGCCTTGGCAACGCAGTAAATCCCTGTGACATAACCGGAAAATACGGAGTTGACGCGTTCAGGTATGCGC
>DAHVVD010000006.1 GCA_027328265.1 Microcaldota archaeon | reverse complement strand
ATGATGCAGGGAGAGAGATTTGTTCAAATATTTTGAACTCCCGTAGGCCTAAGCCAACAGATCTTGAGTCTGCCGCGTTTGACCAGGCTCCGCCATCCCTGCAGCATCTAGTTATTATTACACCATATATAAAAGCGTGTGCAGGACTATACAGTATATAGTATTAGCCGCTATATAATACTTTCGATTTTCAACTATTGTTAATAATATTGGAGAATTATACAGTTCTATCATCCGATGAGCCCTGTTATTCGTTACGTTGAATTAACAATTGAATGTCTATAAAGAGATTGAGGTTAAAAAGGCAATAGAAAACGGTTTATTAAATAAGTTTGAGGAGGAAAAATGGCTGAGATTAGAAAAATAAGCGATTTTCTATGGGAGATAGAAAAAGACGAAAGCAAAAATATGCTTGCACCAGTTCGCATCTATGCTGATCAAAATTTAATAAGCAGGATGAATAAAGACAGGACATTTGAGCAGGCAATCAACGTGGCTGGGTTGCCATCCATAGTTAAGAATATGCTTGTAATGCCTGATGGTCATGAAGGATATTCTTTTCCAATAGGCGGGGTCGCTGCTTTCGACGCCGAAAATGGGATAGTTTCCCCTTCGTCTATTGGTTTTGACATAAACTGTGGGGTTAGACTGATAAAAACGAACCTGGAGGAAAAAGAAGTCAGAAATAAAATTGCACCGCTGGCAGACGCACTTTTTGAGAACGTGCCTAGCGGCGTAGGCAGTAAAAGGGAAATAGGTCTTTCAGAAAGGGACCTGATAAAAGTTGCAGAGGAAGGGGCCCCATACATCGTAGAAAGAGGTTTTGGTTTCAGGGAAGATATCGAAAGAACCGAAGAGGAAGGTAATATGATAGGTGGGGATTTTTCAAAAGTTACTAGGGAAGCGAAGACAAGGGGCCTTTTTCAACTTGGTACACTTGGAGCTGGAAATCATTTCCTCGAAGTACAGAAAGTGGAAAAATTGTTTGATGAAAAAACTGCAAAGGAATATGGGCTTTATGAGAACCAGGTTGTTGTGATGGTTCATACAGGATCAAGGGGATTCGGGCACCAGACATGCAGTGACTATCTGAGAAAGCTTGTTGAGTATCAGGAAAAGCATCATATAAAACTAGCTGATCCTGGATTGAGCTATGCACATGTGGCTAGCAAAGAGGCTGATGAATACCTTGCTGCAATGAAATGCGCAGTGAATTACGCCTTCACGAACAGACAGATAATAACAAATTCCATAAGAAAGAGTTTTGAGCAAGTATTTGGCAAGAGTTCAGATGCGCTGGAAATGGAGCTTCTCTACGATGTTTCCCATAATATAGCAAAACTCGAGGAGCATACAGTAGACGGGAAAAGAAGGAAAGTATATGTTCATAGAAAAGGTGCAACTAGAGCATTTCCAAAAGATCACCCCGAAGTTACTAAGATTTACAGACATGTAGGCCAGCCGGTATTAATACCAGGAAGCATGAGCACGGGGAGTTACGTGCTGGTGGGTGAGGAAGGTTCAATGAAGGAAACTTTTGGCTCCTCTTGCCATGGTGCAGGAAGGGTCATGTCGAGGCACCAAGCGATAAGGGAGATACCGGCCTCGAAGACCTTCGAGGAGCTGAAGAAGAAAAGTGTCGAGATACGCATAAGGACAAGGAAACTCGTGAGTGAGGAGGCTGAGTGGGCGTACAAGAACGTGGACGAAGTCGTGCAGGTGGTGGAGCGGGCAGGCATAGCAAGAATAGTTGCAAGATGCTCGCCGCTGGCCGTCGTAAAGGGATAATCAAAGCGCTATTTCCTCAAGCAGTCTGTTTATCTTTTCAAGCAGGAAGACCGACATTGGCATCCTAACCTTTTCATTGAACTTCTCGAGTATGAGCTTCGCCTCCTCGAGCTTCTTGTTGTTTACGTAGTACTTTGCAAGGTAGTATATAGCGTTCGCGTTTCCTTTGGAGATCAGTGACGCTATCCTTTCATATGCCTCCTTGTTTTTTGTTTCTATGCTGTAGACCATCCTCGAATATTCTTTCGGAAGGCTTGGATCCTCCTTCATCATCGAGATGTATTTTATAGCCTCGATGCTGTTCTTCAGCTTGAGATTCGACATCGAGAGAAGATACAGGGACTGGGTGCTGTTCAGCGAGCCTTCGGTTCCCAGTGTCGTCTTTATTGCCTTGTAGAACATCTCCTTTGACTTGGATGTCATGTCGAGCGAGTAGTAGATGTTTGCTGAGTTCTCCTCCATGAAGCCCTTCCTGCTGTAGTTCAGGTCGTAGTACTTGAAGTCGGAGATGAAGGAGTAGATGTTGGCTGCCCCGTAGAGCAGCGAAGGATCCATGTTTCCTGAAATGATCGCGTCTGCCTTGGCTTTTGCGTCTTCTATTTTTCCCAGGTCTATCAGTTTCTGTATCTCGGAGAGCGCTGGTTTGTATTTGGCTGGCGTCTCGCTCGGGATATAGGCCTCGCAGAAGTTGCATACTCCTTCGTTTTTGGCTGTAAGGAATACCTGAGAGCCGCAGAATCCGCATTTTGAGTCCGAGTCCTCAATGCCAGACAGCAGGCCTAGGTAATTGGATTGCATGATGAGGAATGGCTCTGGGTTATTTTAGACCTTTCTGTACTTCAGGCTACCTCTTCCTCAGGACCACGAAGAGGTGCATTCTGTCGAATGGCGCGAGGTCTATCTGCTCAAGTACCTCGAACGTCTTGGATATCTTCGCGAGAAATTCCTTGTAGACCTGCTTCGGGTGCTTCGAGACGCTTATGCTCTGCGACTTTATCGCTACGTATGCGTAGCCCCTGCTCTTCAGCAGGCCGCTGTTGAGGAGGAGAAGGTCTGCCTGGTTCCTTGCTGACATGTCCTGATACAGCACGTCGACTGTTCCCACGTCGTTCGCATACTCCTCGACGTAGCTCGCGTCCTTGAAAATGGGGAGCATGTTTTCCCTTATTCTGCAGAGGCTTAGAAGCTGCCTCATGTTCCTCTCCGAGAACTCAACGCAGTAGAGGCTTCCTTCCTTGCCTATGATGTCGCTGACATGGCTGCATGTGGTCCCTGTTGCAGCGCCAAGATAGAGAACGCCGGAGCCCTGAAGTATCTGCATCTGTCTCATGCCTTTCAGCATCGCCGCTGCCAGTTTGCTTCTGTAAGGGTTCCAAGACCTGTACTCTTTCCCGTCTGCCTCTGTCAGCTCCTCATCGTAAACCTTGTTCCCTTTGACGAGATTCTCTGTGGCTAGCCTGCCGTTTATCTTGTATACTCCCTCGAAGACTTTTCTGACCTCCATGAATGCACAGATTTATCTTTTATTCGCTAGCTATATAAGCTTGGGTGCGACCACGGAAAGGCTGCTGCAGGAGGCAATAGACATCGGGGTAGAGTCATCAAGCCCCTCTGACCTTTTGAAGAGGTTGGGGTCCAAGATGAAGGAGGCGCTAGGTGCTGATGCGCTCGTAGTCAAGGAGGTGTACCAAAGAGGGGAGAAGCTGACCCAGTCTGAAGAGGCCGCAATCAACACAAGAAAGCCGTACATAGACAACAGGCTCAGCAGCTATTCCGCATTCGACCTGATAAACTATTTCAATGTGGGCTTCAGAAGCTGCCTAGTGCTTCCGATCTCTACAGAGAGGACTGCTTTTGGAGTCATAACGCTCCTCTCAGCAAAGGAGGAGGGATTCGACCCTGCAAGGATGGAGACCGTGTCCACCATATCAAACACGCTCTCGTATGAGCTGGACGCAAAGGTGGAGAGGGAGAAGAGCCTCAGCATGGCGAGATACTTCGACGCGGTCTTCGAGAACCAGGCGCCTCAGTTCATTATAGACAGAGATGGGAAGGTAGTGAAGGCAAACAAGGTCGCATTGAACTCGCTCGGCCTGACGCCCAAGGAGGTCTCGGGAAAGGAGTTCGGCGGGATCTTCAACATAGGAGAAGATGGCCTGAGGAAACTGAGAGGCGGAATTGCTGTAGAAGCAGGAAAGGGAAATGTATTCTATAGCGCCACAGCAAAGCCGATAAGCGAGAGCCTCACACACATACTGCTCTACGACCTTACGGGATTGCGAGAGCTAGAGGCAAAAACAGATCTCATCGGGCTTA
>DAHVVD010000004.1 GCA_027328265.1 Microcaldota archaeon | reverse complement strand
GCAGGAGACACAAGCGCAGCATATACTGCCATAGCCGAAGAGCCACCATCAGTCTCGTCTGGCCAGTCTACGCCAGGCCTATCATCCTCTACAACATCATCTTCCTCAACAAACACGACATCGAGTTCCCCCACCACATCTTCATCGTCAACCACAACCTCTTCTACTTCAACGACCTTGACCCCTGCTCAAGAGGACCAGGCAATCTACTCAAGCCAGGCCTTCCAATCTATTAAAGGGCCGCAGCCCCTCTTCTATGACGCAAACGGGAACGGCGTTGTATTTATTTATTATAAGTGAAATCAATGAAAGCTCAGAATGAGTCCTATGACGCAAATGGAAACAGCGCTGCCGCAAGCGGCTTTGGGCCATCGCCTTCAGACCTCTGCGAGGCCTGAATAACCTGCTCTAGGCCCACAGAACCCTCCAAGACCAACTGAAGGTTAAGAATTATTAACTTACCATGAGAAGGCTACTACAATGACGTCTCAGACCTCTATTGCACATGGTATCTTAGGCAGCGGCGGCAACACTGTTGTTTACCTCGGAATTGCAATCCTTCTAATAGCTATCGCTGTTATATCCTTTTACCTAGCCAGCAGCCCGCATCCGCACACGAAACCACCTTCAAATTCCACTACGAACTCAACAACACCCCCTGACACCCCGAGGGCCATCTTCCTCAGCGATGCCAAGAAATTCACCCAGGCAGGTTCTCTCCACCTCCTGTATTTCGGAGGCAACTACACTCAGACGATTCAGAGCGGAAATTCCATACTCGAGGTATTGAACACACAGTATATCTCCTCATACAAAATGGGCCAGGACCTGAGGTCCACTTTCTCACAGAATATTACAGTGAAAAACAAGAACACCGGAGCGACAATTAACTCCACGAATAGCACACTCTATTACTACAACACCCTCTACGGCGAGCTCACCTGCCTCAACCAGACCAAACATTCAGGAGGAAAGTCAAACACCACACTCAAATGTTATCAAGGCAACGGCGGCCTATCCGAGCTCTCCAAATTCCCATTCAACCTCTCCGACGCGGGCTCAATCGCCGAGCTGCTCGTAGGCAACAATATCTCTTATACTGGGCCGCGCTACGGCATTGGCGGAAGGCCATGCGACCTCTTCTCGCTCTCTTCGAACCAGACAGGCACCAATTTCACCACTATGGACATCTGCCTTGACAAGCAGTACGGCGTTCCCCTCTACTTCAACTCCACCTCTGTCCTCCAGAACCAGATCTACAGCACAAACCTCCTCCTCGCTCTGAACTTCTCTACTAACGTGACAGCAGAGGACTTCGCGATACCAGCAGCGTATCGCAACCAGACCTACATCTGACCCTAACTAATAAGTAAGCTCGCGCCTGAATTGTATAGTTATAATGTTCTTCGGAGGAAACGATAAACCAGAAACGGTAAACCTAGCAGACCTGGAGCGGCTTCTCAATGTTTCATTCGACAACAAGCTGGGAAGGCTAGATTCCAGGGGCTCGTCAATTACAGAGGAGATGAAGAGTGCGCTAGAACGTTTCGGCGAGGAATGCAGGCGATTCGAGGAGATAGAGGACAATCCCTATACTGAGGACCTCTACGTTGCTAATGTCAACTTCATAAAAGGCCAGAAGAAATCCTATGCAAAGGCCCTTGCCAAGATCTCCGAATCAGTAGACCTCGGAGGCATCGATGCTGAAAACCTCTACGGCAAATATGAATTGGTTCTCTCGAAAGTAAACGCTGCGATAGAGAGCATGCTGCATACCAATGCCTCGTTCAAGCTCGTGGTATACTCCTATTCAAGCTACATGAAGGGCTTCAAGAGGGCGATATCCCAGATAGAACAGCTGAGGGACTCGCTCAAGGAGGAGCTGAGGAGAAACGAGAGGGAACTCTCCGAGTACAAAACAGTAAAGGAGGAGATACTTGGCCTGAAATCAGAGCTCGCAGACTTGGAAAACGAGAGAGGAAGGATTGCAAGCCTCTCTGCCTCAAGCACTCATCCTGAGCCTCAGGGCAGTGGTGAAGCTGATTTTCTAGCTGGAATAAAGGCAAAGAGCGAGGAGCTTGCCGCAATCGCAACCGAGTCGAACAGATTATATTCGAGAATCTCCTACTTGACGCTTCCTCTCGAGAAGCCCTCAAGGAAGGCAGACCACCTCTCGCCAAGGAAGCAGAAACTGAACCCGATGCTCATTGAGCCTATAGATGACATCGCAGATGAGGAGGCATACAAGCAATTCCTCGTATTGGTAAAGGAGCTTGGGGAGGGGATAGCCTCAGGAAGAGTAGAGGTGAGGAACAAGGGAGAGGCACTCTCAGAAGTAAAAGCCCTGCTCAATTCAGACCTTTATTCACTCATAACCTCGTTCAGGCAATGCACCAAGAGGCGATCTGAGACAGAGCATGAGATAAGAGGGCTGGAAGGCAGGCTGAACAGCGTCTCCTCAGCTAAAAAGGCGCTGGAAAGGTCTGCAGAGGAATTGGCAGATTCAGAAACTAGGGCAAAGGAGCTCGAAGTCGCTATACACAAGAGAGAAGCAAGCACCGAGTCGCTTTTCAGGCAGCATTACAAAAAGAGGATAACAATAGAGCAAGGATGAATAGTGAAAGAGTGCAGCAAGGTACACTATTTAAACTTAAGCGTTTCAATTATATCAGTAGTCCTGTGTTGAACTACCTGCATTTACTCGTGAAATATTTTTGGTGTAGTGATGGGTAAGATGGATTCCATAGAGCAGGTTCATGAGGCTGAGACTGAAGCAAAGGAGAAGGTGGAGAAAGCAGCCTCATCCAGGTCCTCAGCGATATCAAAGGCCCAGGAGGAAGCCGCAAAGATCCTCGCCGAGGCTGAGGCAAAGGCGAAGAAGATACGCGAAGGCATTCTCGCCGAAGTCCAGGAAAGGATAGCAAAAGAGACAAAGTCAAGGCTTGAAGAGGCCAGGAAGCAGGCCGCAAAGATAAGGAAGGCGAAGCTGAGCAAGGCCAAGGCGAAGCAGATAGCGAAAGAGACAGCAAAGGAAATTATTGGTGCATAGTTTTGTTGCGCTCCGAGCCAATGAAAAGGATAAGGATTATCTGCTTAGAAGATGAAAGGGAAGACGTCGTAGCAGCGCTCCACAGGCTCGGGAGCTTGGACCTGAGGAAGAGCGAACTAAATCTTGGCGATGCCGCTCCACCTGAAAATTCCCCTGCAATCTCTGATCTACTTATAAAATTTGAAGGCGCGATACAGTCATTGCCAAAGGCAATGGTGAAGCCGGAGAAGCACCTCAGCGGCTGGAGACTTATCAGGTACGCAGGCTCCAAGTCGAAGGCGACAGAACGCATATACTCATTGAAGGACTCTGCAAAGGTGGTATTAGAGGAGCAGTCAGCCCTTGGATACGCGATCTATGTTTCGAGCCTTTTCGAGGGCACAGGCATAAACTTCAGCAGTCTCAAGAGCAATGCGCTAAACTACAAGGCATATGTCTCGAAAAAGAAGCGGGGAGGCATCTTCCTGAAGGCTCTTGACTTGCTCAAGGTAGAGAATGAGGTCATAACTAAGAACCTCCCGAAAGGCGAGGCGCTCGTCTTCGTGGCTTACGACGCAAAGAAGGGCATAGATGACGCTAACAAGCTCGCGAAAATGACAGAGCTCGATCTCCACGTGAAATTCCTCGAAGGATCTCCATCCAGCGTAATAAAGAAAGCAACTGAGGCAAAGAATTCAAATGCAAAAAAACTGGAGCAGATATCCAAAGAGCTCGAGAGCATAGCCAAGAAGGATTACTCAAGTTTAGCAAACATAACAGAGATGCTCCAGATAGAGTTCGCGAGATGTGAATCAGCATCCTTCTTCAAAAAGACAGAGAAGACGAGCATTATAGAGGGATGGATACCAGTCAAGAGGGAGAACGATCTCAAGATGGCTCTCCAAAAGGCGACGTCAGGCAGATATTATCTTGAGGATGTCCAGACCGAGGAGCTTGCTCCCACATACCTCAACAGACCTGGAATATTGAAGCCCTTTGACTATCTTGTAAACTTCTACTCGACGCCAAGGAGCGATGAAATAGATCCGACATGGATCTTCATAGTAAGCTTTCCTATCTTCTATGGATTGATGGTGAGTGACGTCGGCTATGGCATAGGCTCCCTTCTCCTCTCCACATGGATAACAAGGAGGACAGACCCAGAGGGCCTTATGTACAATGCGGCAAGGATCTGGCAGATCAACGCAGTGGCGGCAATGGTATTCGGAGTGCTCTCGAACCAATGGTTTGGCTTCCAGCTCAATGGCTACGTAGGGCTTCACAGCGCCTTCGACTGGCTCAAGAACACGCCTGCGCTGATAGCGATAACTGTACTCTTCGGAGTCGTGCAGGTCGTTCTGGGACTGTCGATAGGAGTATACAACAGCTACAACCACGGCCACAAGAAGATGGCATACGCAAGGCTTGCCTCCATACTAGTAGTAATCTTCGGCACCATAGCTGTCGCTGGCGCATTCTTCGGAGCGTTCAACGGTACTATTACAGAGATTTCAGGAATAATCTCTATCATCTCGTTGCTAGCAACAGCAGTTCTGAGCGGAAGCGAGGCGACAGAGATAACCAACCTCATAACACATCCTCTGAGCTATGCAAGGCTGATGGGCTTCGGTCTTGGAAGCGTGATAATCGCCTTCCTGATAAACATGGCATTCACGCCGCACCTCGGCACCGGCGTGTTGGGAATAATTCTTTTCGTCGTCTTTCTAGTCATATTTATAGCTTTGCACTTCCTGAATATGATCCTCTCAATGTTCGAAGGGATAGTT
>DAHVVD010000060.1 GCA_027328265.1 Microcaldota archaeon | reverse complement strand
CTCCTTTCTATGTTTGGCTGAGGCGAGTGGAGCCTTGAGGCTATGTACGTTGCTATCTGCTGGCTCGGCACCGTGGTGTTTGTCTGGACTATGACGCTAACTCCTCCGCTAAGCGATGAATCTAGCACTATCTTCGTCGAGAAGTAGAGCCCGACTACCAACAGGATGAGCGGGACAGCAATGAAAAACTTCACATTCTTGCTTGTGTATATATTTGGAATGTTAACCATTCTTACCAGCCTGACTTGAAAGGAGAGGCATCAGCCATACTTCTTCATGAACTTGTTGTGCAGTGCTGTGGCAAAGCCGTAGATCACGAGCATCACGGCAAAGATCACGAGCGAAGAGCCGAAGGTGAATCCCAGGGGATAAAACTGCGCGCTCTCTATCATGAAGAGCAGGCCGACCACGAAGACGTAGATAGCCCAGTAAACTGCACGGAAGATGAACCATGCCGAGTGCCTCTCCTTGTACTCCAGCATCCTTTTCATGTAGAGATCGGGGTCAACAGTTACTACTGTCTTGTTGCTTTTAGGCATTAAACCACTGATATATATGCATGAAAATGCTTAAAAAGAGTGCCATAAGTCCGATAACGCCAGAGAACGCTTATATTTTAATGGTTTAGGAATTTCCTGACCCCTTTGGGTGAGGTTACAAATTTCGAAACTGCAACATTAAATGTGGCGAAGTTAAGATCCTTAGACAAGGATCCAAAGACAAGAAGACTGGTTACAAACAATTCAAGATAAGTGACTTCTAGGCAGAGCGGATACCCCAGGGCTTGCCATGGGGTTGTTCATCGATTCTATCGTTTTCAGAAGATTATCGTAGACACTTTTCTTTACAGCGGCAGTCTCTGCCAAACCAATCGCCAAGACAGTATTCTGCCGCAATAAGTGTATTTCTTTCGTTAGGAATCGAGTAACGGAAGTCTTAGAGAGAGGCTAAATAGACACAAAAATTTTATCATGCTCTTCTGAGTATTATTGTATCCCCATGCATGAAACGTGGAGCGTACCTAGCAAGGTCTCCATTCGTAACATGGCTTCTTCTCAATAACCTCTTAGCTTCTTCCTTTTCCCCTCTCCCATAAAGGACTAGTGCTCCAGTAATTATCACATCCTTTCTTCGTAATCCTGCTAATCTGGCCGTCTCGGCAATCCTCTGGCTCACTCCTCCAGAGGAAACAGCTACTTGGCCGCCCATTTCCCACACTATGAAATCATAGAAAGTGATAAGCTTAAAAGACTTTTCTTCGGAGCGCTCTACTTCCTCATCCTGCTCCTTATTATCCTTTCGAGCTTTGCGCCGAAATTCTCCCTTAGCCTCGCGTCCTTGAACCTGACGACATTTAGCTGCCTGTTCGATAATCTAACACGGAAACTGCTTCCAGGCCTAAGCTTCCCTATAGTCATTCCGTCGTATCTAAGCTCGCCGTTGTATTTCACTATCACTATCTCTATCTCTCTGCCTGAGTCAACCACTATCGGGTTCCTGTAAGGGCCGTCGGCGTTTATGAAGGTGATGCAGAAGACATCCGGGCTCAGGATTATCGGCCCTCCAGCTGATTTGTTGTACGCTGTAGAGCCCACAACGCTCGTGATAAGAACTCCATCACCACTCATCACATAGGGATATATCTCGTACCTCTTACCCTTGATTATCTCATAAATCCTAAAGCTCACCTCCTCGAGGAGGTTGTTCATCACTGCCTCATTCACGGCGTAGTGGTGCCTGCCCTTGTATGTTACCTCTATCTTGTTGGCCAGCCTTTCGACGAAGTACTCCCTTTTCAGAAGCTTATCGATAGCATAATCGAGATTGTCTGCACTTATGTCAGCGTAGTAGCCTATGCTGCCGTTGTCGTTTCTCCTCACCGGAAGGATTGGGCCATCGAAGCTACGTGCAGCCCTTATGAAAGTACCGTCTCCGCCTATCGCCACGCAGAGCTCTCCTTTCTTGACCACATCGAACTTCTTGTAGAGCTTCCTCACTTCTGGGTATTCCCTTTTCTTTATTATCGTTATCTTCATTTTTCCGCCTTTCCGAAATTTTTGCCGTAGAAGAAATGTATTGGTCTTCCCAATGCCGCCTCTGCGGCCTCCTGCACTGCCTCGCTGTAAGTGGGATGCGGATGAATGGTGTCTGCTATGTCCTCAAGTGAAGCACCCATCTCAATCGCCAATACAGCCTCTGCTATCATAGCGTTCGCGTCTTCAGAAACTATCTCCACTCCCTTCACCACATTTTCCTCATCGTATGCTATCTTGACAAAGCCCATTGTGGCATCAAGTGCTATTGCCCTTCCCAGCGCTGAGAGCGGGAACTTTGTGATCTTGATGCCCTGACCTTCCAATACACCGGCAATCGCAATTTCTGGATCGGAGAAGATAACCGAAGGTATCACAATGTTGTCAAAGCCTGATTTCTCTCCAGCGGCGACCTCAGCGGCAACGACTCCCTGCCTTATCGCCTTGTGTGCAAGCATCGGCTCACCCACAACATCTCCTATCGCGAATATGTTCTCGTCTGTAGTACGCATAGAGCCATTGACCTTTACAAAGCCCTTTTCATCCAGCGTTACTTTTGTGTTCTCGAGCCCCAGACCTTTTGTATAAGGTTCGAGACCGACAGCAACTACAATCAGCTCCGAATCTATCTTTTCTCCATTGGAAAGCGTCAAGGAGCTTCCAACATGTGATGTAGGCAGAGCGCCCTTATGAATCTTCACTCCGAGTTCCTCCATCCTCTTCTTCACTAGGGAAGTTGCTTCTGCATCGAAGTGCGAGAGAAGGTCTGACCTTGCGACAACATCTACTTTCACTCCAAGCTTTGCGTACAACGTTGCAGTCTCGGCAGCCACATATCCAGCGCCTATTATCGCCATTGATCTGGGCAGAGTTTCAAGTGATAGTGCCTCCTTGTAATCTATGATGTTTCCTCCAAACTCAAACCCTTCAAGAGTCGTGGGCTCCGAGCCTGTCGCTATTATAACCTTCTTGAATTCTAGGTTCGTACCATCGGTAATCTGGAGCTCCTTGGATGATAGGAAGGTCGCCTCTCCCTTCACGACCTCTACTCCGTTTGACTTGCATAGGAACGCCACCCCCTCCTCAAGCTTCTTCGAGACCTGCATTCTCCATTCGTGCATCTTCTTCTGGTCCAGTGTTGCCGTGGCATTTATTCCGAACTGCTGTGCATGCTGCGCACTGTAGAATAAATTTGCAATATGTATGAGGGTCTTGGAAGGTATGCAGGCATAGTTAAGGCAATGCCCTCCTAACTTCTCTTTCTCTACAACCGCGGCGCTTAGGCCGAGCTGCGAGGCGCGTATAGCAGCAACGTACCCTCCGACTCCGCCTCCGATTACTGCGAGGTCTACTTCTTCAGGAATTGCACCCATTACCATGGAAACAATCCTACTGCCTTCTTCAATCCTAAATAACTATCGGATAAGTAAAGTAATTCATTCAATAATTTTTAAACCCACACTAAACATCTACGATAAACATATACTGCCTAATTCATAAGTTATCCAAGCATCTCAAGGAATTCAGGATCCTCAAGATATTCCTTTACCGAGTTCATAAAGTGGACAGCGTCAGCCCCATCCACCACCCTATGATCGAATGAGAGTGAGAGCGGCAACACCTTTCTAACTACAATTTTCCCGTCTTCAACAGCAGGCGTATCCTTTATCAGATGCACTCCTAGGATCGCAACCTCAGGATAATTTATCATAGGCACAGAAAGGTATCCTCCACCCAGGCTTCCTATGTTTGTGATTGTGAAAGTAGAGTCTCGCATCTCCCCTATTGAGATCTTCTGGTTCTTCACCTTCTCGCTCAACGCGTGTACCTCCTTTGCTATCTCGACTATGCTCTTCTTGTCCGCGCTTTTTATCACTATGACCTTCAAGCCGTCGGGACCTTCTGCCGCGAGCCCTATATTATAATATTTCTTAAGTATGATCTCACCCTTCTCGTGGTCGTAGCTTGAATTGAATCTCGGGTTCTCCTTCAGTGCGTCAACAACAGCCTTGATTATGAATGGCAGGAAAGTGAGCTTGACATCCTTCTTCTGCATCTTCTCTCTTTCTTTCTGGACTATCCCGAACAGTTCTGTGGCGTCAATGATCTCCATATCTACTGCTCTAGGTATTGTCCATGAGAGTTCCATGTTTCTTGCTATCGCCTTCCTTGTCTGTGACATCGGCATTCTCTCTATCTCTTCACCATGCGACTCTTCCAGAACTTCGGAGAACTTAGGTGCAGGAGTTGCTTTCTGCTGGGTCTGTTTTGCCGCCATTCTGATATCATTCTCTAGTATTCTCCCGTTAGGCCCTGTTCCTACTATATTTTTTATGTCGGTACTCAAGTCACGCGCAAGTTTCCTCACAGCAGGGGTGGCAAGTGTCTCCTCTGCTTTCTCCTTTTCTTCTGTAGGTTTATCTGTCTGTGCTGGCTTTGCTGTGAGCTGAGCTACTGGCTTCTGTGGAGTTGGCGCATTTGCTGATTTGATCTCATCCGAAGTCCCAATAAATGCAATCGTATCTCCGACCTTGACTGTACTGCCTTCCTGTGTGTTTATCTTCACCACCCCGCTTATCGGCGATGGTACGTCAACTATCGCTTTGTCTGTCTCGACCTTGACTATCGGCTGGTCCTCCTTGACGCTCTCTCCGTCTTTGACCAACCACTGCCTTATCTGGCCTTCTGTTATTCCCTCTCCAATATCAACAAACTTTAGCTCTTTCATAAATTCACGCGCTCATGAGCCTGTCAAGTGCCTCCGATATCTTTACCTCATTTGGTATGTAATAGTTCTCGTAACCAGGGAACGGATAGGGGAAGCTCGGCGACGCGACCCTGACTATCGGCGCCTGCAGCTCGAAGATGGCCTTGTCAGCTATTCTTGCCGCGACCTCGGCGCCTACGCCGAAGCTCAGAGAGGCCTCGTGGACTATCGCAACCCTTCCAGTCTTCTTTGCGCTCTCTATGAACGTCTCCTCGTCAAACGGATTTATTGTCCTGAGATCTATGATGTCAGCGCTAAGCCCTTTCTTCTTCACCACATCGCTCACTAGGTTTACCATAGTTCCATATGTTATTACTGTAAGGTCCTCGCCTTTGCTTATGACATTCGCCTTTCCTATCGGTACCTCGTAAGCGCCATCCGGCACTTCCTGCTTGAAGAGCCTGTAGAGTTTTGTCGGCTCTAAGAATACGACAGGGTCTTTCATTCTCGCCGCTTTTATCAAAAGTCCTTTAGCGTCGTATGGTGTCGACGGCTCTAGGACAATCAGGCCACCGATGTGTGAGTAGTACGCCTCCGGGCTGTCAGAGTGGTGCTCAAGTGTTCTTACCCCTCCGCTGACAGGGGTCCTTACAATCATTGGCACAGAGAAAGAGGATCTCGTCCTAGACCTATATCTAGACGCATGGTTGATGAGCTGCGCAAACCCCAGATACATGAAGCCAGCGAACTGAATCTCTGCGATGGGATGCATGCCTGAAAGCGCCATGCCTATCGATGTGCCTATTATCCCTGATTCAGCAAGCGGTGTGTCTATGACTCTTCCTTCGCCGAACTTGTCTATCAGGCCCTCTGTGACCCTGAAGACGCCTCCGTCCTTGCCAATGTCCTCTCCAAGGAGAACTACGTCCTCGTTCTCCTTCATTATGAGCTCAAGGGCATTGTTAAGCGCTCCAACCATATTGGCCATCATTTGCCATCACCCTGCCAGAATCCCGACTTCTCTGCCGCATCAAGTTCTTCCTGAAGAGTATTTGGCATGTAACTGTAGACATTCTCGAAGATGCTCTTCGGATCAGGCTTGAAGGACTCGGCCTTCTCCACAGCATCGTCTATAATTTTGGAATGCTCATCTTGCATCGCCTTTTCCATCTCATCGTCCCAGAGCTTCTTGCCTGTAAGATAAGTCTTTATCCTCAGAATAGGATCCCTTGCCTTCCATACTTCCAGCTCGCTGTCACTCCTGTACTTGGTTGGATCATCTGAGGTTGTGTGCATGCCCATCCTATAAGTATTGCATTCTATGACCATCGGCCCCTCCTTCGCTATTGCGTCTTGTGTTGCTTTGTAGACCGCAATGACATCGTTGCCGTCTACCTGCATCGCATCTATCCCTGCCGCGACAGCTTTCTGCGCCAGCGTCTTTGCTGCGCTCTGTCTGCTCCTCGGTTCCGATATAGCCCACTGGTTGTTCTCTATAATCGTGACAAGAGGAGTTTGGAAAACACCTGCGAAGTTGAGCGCTTCGTAGAAATCGCCCTCGGATGTTCCGCCGTCGCCCACATATGCGATAACCTTTGCGCCTGTCTTCTTGTATTTCTGTGCGAAGGCGATTCCTGCAGCGTGAGGCATCTGTGTAGCAACCGGAACAATGTCAGGAGTGCCGTAGACTCCCTTGGGTATTTCGTCACCTTCCTCAAAGCCTCGCCAATAGAGGACGAAGAGATCAAGGGGAAGTTTCCTTACAAGGAAGACGCCGTGCTGCCTGAACGTAGGGACGAAAATGTCTTTTTCGCGCATGGCCATCGCGCTGCCTATCTGCGTTGCTTCTTCTCCCAGGAGAGGAGCATAGGTGACAGCCCTTCCCTGCCTCTGCAGGCTGAGGATTTTTGCATCGAGTGCCCTAGCAAAGGCCATATTCTTATACATCTCGATTATCTTCTGGTCTGTGAGGTCTTTCGGAAAAAGAGATTCGTCTGCCTTGCCGTTCTGGTCGACTATCTGCATATATTCTATCGAAGAGTCGTAGACATCGCTCAGCAAATTCAGCCCCGATTCTATAACGACGCAATCTTATTTAAAGATTCGGATTTTTTATCTTCTCTGAAAGTCACTTAATATAGTTCCAAGCTGGGTTTAAGAGGCATTGCTCTCGCAGCCCTCTCGGATTTTGACTCTGATTCATTCTCTATTTCGACTTTTGCGCCAAGCGCGTTCTCCAGATACTCTTTTGCCTCTGAATAAAGCTCCTGCTCCTCCTCCTGGGTTACCTCGCTTCCTCTAACGCTTTCCATCTTCTTCGCAAGTGCTGTAATGTACTTCGACGCCTTTTCCATATCTATGCCTTCCGCCATCTTTGCATACTCCATCGTCTTGCTTACATTCTTGCTTTTAGCGAGGAAGCCAGAGAGATCTCTTTTCCAGTTCTCTGCGACTATTATTCTCATAGATTTTGTTTCTCTGGTTCCTTTCCTTTTCATCAGTTCGATTATCTGCTTCGCGTCTGCCACTGTCTTGTTGAGCGTTTCCTCCTCTTCATCTATCTTCCTGCTTATCATCTCCTTGTCAGCTGCCGGCCATCTCTCAACCGAAGAGAAAGTTGTGTTGCCGAGCCTGCGCCAGAGCTCTTCAGAGACATGAGGAGCTATCGGCTGGAGCATCAGCGCTATCTTCGATAGATATTCCCTCATCGCTATCCCGCTCTTCCCGCCCCTTGCTGCGTATCTCCTAAGTTCTATCACAGAGTCATAAAGAATCTGGGTAAGCGCGTCCCTCAGTTCGAGCTTCTCGTAAGCCGACGAAACATTCTCTATCTTGCGGTTTAGTCTTGAGTAGAACCAGTAGTCTATGTGCTTCAGCTCTCCTGACTCGTAGCCATCCAGGCTCTCGCAAATCTCAAAGAGGTAGTTGAAGCGCTCCTTTACGCCCTTCACGGCCTCCTGTGTGTAGTCTGAATCGCTAAGGAGATCTGCTCCTGCGACGACCACTGCCCTAAGAGGATCGGCGCCATGTGCCTTGAGCCCGTCCATTAGCGGCACTATATTGCCAAGACTCTTCGACATCTTCTCGCCCTCGCTAAGCACTATGCCGTTAGCGACCACCTGCTTAGGCCAGTTCTTCTTGTCTAAGACGGCAACGTGGTTGAAGATGTACATTGTGAGGTGATTGAAGATAAGCTCGCTCGCAGAGTGGTTCGAGGTATCCTGATACCAGTACTCAAAAGACTCCCTGCATTTCTTTACCGTATCGTAATCTATGCCTGTGGACTTTGCCACAGAATCAGCATCTCCCTTGTTCAGGAAGACATAATCAAAGAATTCGGACTTGAGGTTCTCCGAGTTTATGCTCCTGATAAGATTGGAAATCGTATAGAAAGCCATGTATATCGTGGAGTCTGACAGCGATTCTATTATCTTCTCTTTGTCGAACGGGAACCTTGTCCCGAGGCCTTGCGCCCTCGCCACAGCACGAAGGTTGATCCATTCGAGCGCCGCATCCATTGCCTTTCTACTACTTTCAGGAAGGATCCTCATGCCATTGAGCGCTGCCCTCGCCTCTTCCTTCCATTTGTCATCTCCATAATCTATGAACCACTGGTTTTCCACCACGTTCACGACTATCGGGTAGCCGCATCTGCACAACACCTGAGTCTCGTTTGTCAATGTGTATATCTCGAATGCCTTCTCCTTGCCTTCAAGCATTTCCTTTATCTTCTCCCTTGCCTGCTGCTCTCCCATTCCTGCATAACCCTCGATTATCATCCTGCCCATGTGAGACTCTTCCTTGTATTCCTCCTTTGTTGCGAGCTCTATCACATCGTTTGCGGAGCCTGGACTCCATCCAAGAGATTCGAGATACGTTAATGCTGGTATGTTTTCCACTTTCCCTCCACTTTTCTTCTCTATCTCGATAACCTTTATCGGCTTTATTTCCCCTATGTTGTATCCTGAAGCCTTAAGCCTCTCGAGCGCGACATAATCGAATGGCGCATGTGCAGGCACGCTCATCACGAGACCTGTGCCTACCTCCTCCTTCACGAAGAAACCTGGTAATATCGGTACAGGTAAGCCATTTGCTGGGTTTGTGCACTTCTTGCCCAGAAGCTCTTTGCCTTCTATCTCCTTTACTATCTCTATCTCCATCTGGAAAGCCAGCGCAGCTGCACTTGACTTCGAGATTATGCATTGCTCGCTTCCCTTGTTCAATCTGCAGATTACATAAGCAGAATTCTCATTTGCGAAGAGGTTTGTGACCCCGAATATTGTCTCAGGTCTGAATGTTGCACAGAGAGCCTTTGCTCCCAACCCTTCGACATCAAACTTAATCACTGTCATGCTTCCTATCTCCGGCTCGACGTCCCTCTTTGTATCGTGCATCCCTACTGCATTGTTCTCGTTGGGGCACCAGCCCACAGGATGCCTTCCTTGCTTAAGATAGCCTTTGCCATTTAGAATCCCAAACTGCCACTCCACGAATTTGCTGAAGAAGGGTTCTATGCTCACGAACTTCCTCCTCCAATCCACGCTGTAACCTGCAGCATGCATGCCCCTCTCTATCTCCTTTATGAAATACTCCGCTATGAAAGTCGGCTCTGTCATCTTCGCTATCTCCTCGTCAGGCACATGGAAGAGACGAAGATCGTTGATCAGGTCTTGGTCCTTTGCCTTGATTCTCTTGGCTATCGCAAGAACAGGTGTGCCAGTCGCATGGAAACCCATTGGATATAGGACATTGTAGCCCAGCATCCTCCTGTACCTAGCAAGGACGTCGGCGGTGCCGTAGGTTCTGAGGTGTCCTATGTGTTGAGGCGCATTCGGGTACGGGAATGCTGCGGTGACAAAGTAAGGCTTCTTGCTTCCGACCTCTCCCTCGAATATCTTCGCTTCGTCCCAGGCTTTCTGCCACTTGCTCTCCATCTCTGCGTAGTCAATCATGATAGCAGATAAACTCTCATCGCATAGTTATTAATATTTGCCACAAGAGCAAGCTGGCATGTTATTTACTCAACGCGGTATATAGGCAGGTATTTATATATTAATGCACATTTAGAATAGTCTAAATTTAGACTATTGGAGGTAGGATGGAAAAAAACGACGGGTTAGACATACACAAGTACGTCGATGAAACTTTCAAGAATGGCGTACTCAAGTTCGTCATACTCAATGCTATGTGCAGGAAGAACGTGTATCCATACGAACTCTACAAGAGGTTGAAGAAGGTAAACTTCGGAATCCTCAAGGACATAAATAAGAGCGAGATCTACAACACGTTTAATTCTCTGGAAAACAAAGGCCTGGTAAAGAGCTCTTCGCACCTCTCTTGCTCTAAAGTGCAAAAGGAGTACAGGATAACATCAGATGGCTTGAAGGTCGCAGCGCGTTCAAGGAAGGTCATGGCCAAGAACGTTGGCAACATAAAAAAGTTGATAGCTTATGAGTTCGGCTGAACAATACTCTGTAGAGATAGCAAACCTTTGGAAGAAGTTCGGCGACTTCGAGGCCGTGAAGGGAATCAGCTTCAAGATAAAGAAGGGCGAGATCTTCGGACTCCTCGGACCCAACGGCGCAGGCAAGACGACTATCCTTAATATGATCCTAGGCCTGTTGAGGCCGACAAACGGCAAGATAATCATAGAAGGCAGGGACAACAGGAACGACGGCGAGGAGATAAAGCAGATGATCGGCTTCATGACCCAGGAAACAGTAGTCGATAGCTACCTCACAGCAAGAGACAACCTCCGAATATACGCTCGCCTCTACCACATACCTGAGGAAAGGATAGAGCAGAAGGTAAACCATGCACTTCAGGAGGCGGAACTGACCTCTTTCGGGGATGTTGCTGCAGGCACCTTCTCAGGAGGAATGCAGAGGCGCCTTAACCTCGTCAAGTCCATGATACAAGAGCCCAAGATACTGATACTCGACGAACCCACCACAGGCCTTGACATACAGAGCAGGGTAAACATGTGGGCCGAGATAAGGAGGCTGAACAAACAGGGCATCACAATAATACTCACTACCCAGTACCTCGAAGAGGCAGACCAGCTCGCAGACAGGATTGCAGTGATAGACCATGGAGTGATACAGGCGATAGGCACTGCCTCTGAGCTCAAGAAGCTCGTTGCAAAGGGCAATCTGCTCAGCATAACTGTAAAGCCCGAAGATGTTGCGAAAGTCATAAAGCTGATTAAATCAAAATTCGGGCTTGAGCTCATAAATAAAGATGGCAGGCTCGAGGTTCCGATAGAAGACAAGTATCTTGAGAAATTGATAAAGATATCCGAGGTGCTGCAAAAGGAGAAAATAGAGGTTCTCACCATAAGCATGCACCTGCCAACCATGGACGACGTCTTCATAAAACTCACAGGCGCAAGCATCAGGGACACGACAGGGGAGCAGCAGGCGAACAAGAACATAGCCAAGATAGGAGGCTTCAGGGGGAGATAAGATGGGACTAATCTACGACTCAATGACCATTTTCAAGAGGGAGATGCTCATCTTCAAGAGCAACCTCAGGACCAACCTCATAAGGTCGATGATGTTCCCGCTCATCATAATAATCTTCTTCGGCAACCTAGGCAACGGCGTGAGCAACGTGCCTGTGGCTGTAGCCAACTATGCCAACAATCCGACATCGATGCAGTTCCTTAACACGCTCGAATCAGGCGGCACGCTCTCGATAAAGGCGGTTACTGACGAGCAGACAGGGCTCGACATGCTGCGTGCAGGCACCGTCTCTGCGCTTGTCGTGATACTTCCCACATTCCCTAAGCTGCAGGGAGGTCAGCCCAGTGTGTACATCTACTACGCAACAAGCCAGTTCTCAGAATCCGGAGTCGCTATCCCATTCATAGATAACGCGGTCTCGAAGTATAACGACGGAGTCAGCTCAGTTCAGATTCAGAGCGACGTTAATGCAGTCTCGACTCAGGGAACCAGCAGCAGCTATCGTGACTTCCTCATAGCAGGAGTGATACTCATGTCAGTCGCATTCGGAGGAGTGTTCGGCGGAGGAATGTCCATAATAATAGACAGGCAGCTCGGCAACATAAAATCCTTCCTGATCACGCCGATAAGCAAGAACGCTATAGTCCTGGGCAAGCTCTTCTCAGGCACAGTCCAATCCACAATATACGGAATACTTGCCATAGGTCTCGGTCTCCTCCTAGGAGGCAGCATAGCCATGGGCCCGCTAGGCCTAGTTTGGATACTTGCACTTGTTGTCTTTGTAGCAGCTGCATTCAGCGGCATAGCCATAATGCTCGGCTCGAGGATAAAGACTATAGAAGTATACACCATAATAGCGCAGACGATAGTGCTGCCACTCTGGTTCCTCTCCGGTGCCTTCTTCCCAGCATCGTCCTCCCCTCCGCTTCTCCAGCCCTTCAACGTCGCAGACCCGCTCACCTATGCAACCAACGGCATAAGGGACGTGATGCTCAACGGCTTCTTCCCACTCAACCACGTAATCCTCGACTTCGGTGTTGTCATAGTTTTCGCGATTCTTGGAATTATAGTAAGCTTCGCGCTCTTCAAGAACACTATAGAATGAAGAATGAATATAGAATGAATAATATAATGTTTAAGTGATAGCATGAGAAAACAAATCTACCTGTACCTTCTGCTCTCGATGGCAGGATTGGTCATAGCCCCGGCATTCGCCGCGTCGTCGTCAAGCTCAAGCCTTGACGCGCTCTCGATATACAGCCTGAGCATCAATCCCAACCCAGTCTATGCTGGCGATAATATAACTATCAATCTGCAGCTCTACGATACTTTCAGCGCGACCCTGCAGAACGTGAACCTCGAGCTCGAGGGAAGCTATCCGATACTAAACGTCTCGCCCTCTAATCCTTACCTAATAAGCAGCATAGGCCAGGGTCTATACGGTGGAGTGGGCTCGTACTTCACCTACACAATACGCATACCAAAGAACACGCCCTCAGGCAACTACACACTTGACCTCGTGGCAGACTACCAGACCACAGAGACCATAAGCGGCTCAAGCGAGACTGTGACAGCAGAGTCTGTCATGCCTATAACCTTCTACGTCCACGGAACCCCGCAGATCACAATAAACCCGACGATCACTAAGGTGTCGCCTGGGAATGTCTCGACAGTGACGCTTAGTGTGATGAACTCAGGCTACGGCACTGTCAGGAACATGACTGTCAGCACCCTGAACGCCACAGACTTCTCTGTGACTGGCACCAAGACCTTCTCAATAGGCTCGCTTGCTTCAGGAGCCTCGACAAGCCTCACTACCACATACCTTGTCAACAGTCACATAACCAACGGCACCTACTCCATACCAATCCGTGTTGCATACCAATCTGATGAGGGAACCACATACAGCCAGAACATAAACCAGACGATAGCGGTGAAGATACAGAACCCGAACATCATCGCAACTGTAACTGCTGCAAGTCCAGCTACGCTCTACATGGGATACAACCAAACTCTCACTCTGAGCATACAGAACATAGGCTAT
Source organism: Microcaldota archaeon (assembly GCA_027328265.1). GTDB lineage: Archaea > Micrarchaeota > Micrarchaeia > Micrarchaeales > CABMGC01 > JAJZIZ01. The sequence continues at coordinate 311 of DAHVVD010000060.1, read as the reverse complement.
GGCAATGCCAACAACGTCAGCGTCGATATAGCTTCCCTTAACGGAGTCAACATACTCAGCTCGGTGCGCCACTTCTTCATAGGAAGTCTGGCAGCAGGCCAGTCAGTAACAGAGACGGTGCTGATAACAGCGAACAACTACTCAGGCAGCCAGGCAAGCCTCAGCGCCGAGCTGAAGTACTACACTTCTAACTATCAGAGCCAGTTCTCGAAGAACCAGAGCATCAACATCTCTGTGGCTCAGTCGCCAATCTTCTCGGTAGCCACAGGCAAGTACAACCTCCAGCCTGGAGCCACCAGCGTCCCCATAAA
>DAHVVD010000005.1 GCA_027328265.1 Microcaldota archaeon | reverse complement strand
GGATGAAGGCTACATAAAATTCAAATGCAACTTGACAAAAGGTAGCCCTCCAAGCCCAAGCCTGTTGACTGGGTTAAACAAATGGCGGGATAAATTGCATAAGCTCGGCCTTATAGGGATATACGACAATGGCATAGGCTTTGGGAATATTTCAGTACGTCATGGGAAAGACTTCATAGTTAGTGCGTCTGCAACTGGTGGCCTGGAAAAACTGGCTCCTGAGCATTATGTTATTGTAACAAGCTACTCATTAAAAGACAACTACCTTGAGTGCAGGGGCCAGGCAAACGCCTCTTCGGAGTCCATGACCCACGCTGCAATATATGAAGCCTCTCCTGAAGCAGGAGCGGTTATACATATCCATAACCTGAATGCATGGAAGGCGCTTCTAAGGAAAGCCCCGACTACAGCAGACGTTCCATACGGTACTCCTGAAATGGCCTATGAGATGATCCGTCTCCTCAGGGAAAGCAAGACGCAGAAGCAGAAGATAATAGTCATGGCAGGCCATAAGGAGGGAATAATAGCATGGGGTAGAGATCTTGACGAGGCGGGCAAGGCAATTCTCGACATGGTAGCGCCGCGGATGTAGTCCATAGCCATACTAATAAATAAACAACCTACCAATCCTTGTCTGATTATATGGCAGCCACAGAGCAGCAGCCCATCGAGAACGAACTAGAGAAACTCCTCAAGGATTATCAGATATTACAGGAACAGCTTCGTAGCATCGCAATGCAGCTCGAGCAGTTCCAGGCTCAGAAAATAGAGTCTGAACGCGCAAAGGAAGAGCTTGAGAAATCCACAGGAAAGGTCTATCTCAGCGTCGGCGGCGTCATAGTGGAAACCACAAAGGAGAATGCCCTCAGCGACATATATGACAGGCATGCTCTGGTCGAGACCAGGTTCACCGCATACAATAAGCAATACACTGATCTCAGGAACAAGGAGAAGGCCCTAAACGAGAAGATAACTAAAATATACAAGCAGAGCCAGGGTCAGCAGGGAGTGGCTTGACATCCTTCATTGGATTTAGCGAACTCTGCAATAAACTAAGCAAACTGAAGGGGAAGAAGGTACTCCTCACATTCCATTCCGTCGGCGACAGGGACGCAGTCGCCTCTGCCTTAGCCCTTTCCAGCTCTCTTCCTAACTCAATCGTTATAACCCCTGACTTCATAACAAACAACGCAAGGCGCATGCTCTCGAAACTCCATTATGAGAAACGGGTCAAGAGCGAAAAGGAAATAAAGGAGGAGACTGAAGCGATAATAATAACAGACGCGAACAACCTTGAGGCACTTGGAAAATTTGCAGAGAAGCTCATGGAATGCAACTGTGAAATAATCTTCATAGACCACCATGCGGCAAGAGAGAGCAAGCTCGGCGGCAATGCCTATATATTCAACAGCGAAGGCTACAACTCTGCCTCTGGCATAGTCTACGATGCCCTGAAGGAGAACGGCGAGGGGATAAGCAAGGAGACCGCTTCCCTTCTCCTCAACGGCATAATCTCCGACTCTGCAGGCTTCCAGAACTCCAATCCTCTGACATTCAAGCAGATCGGCGAGCTGCTCGCCATCTCTAGGATGACATACTCGGAAGTCTCTGAATCCTTCCACCACGACATAAGCGCTGACAACAGAGAGAAGATGATAGACGATCTTTTCAGGGCCGAAAGGGAAAGGCTTGGCGAGTATATCATCATGTACGGCAAATCCGAATCAAGTCCAAGCTTTGTCGCTGAGACAGCCATAACTCTTGGCGCAGATGCCTCGGTCTTCTGGTCAGTAAGGAAGTCAGAAGCCACAATCTCGGCGAGGATGCGTTCCCCACTCGATGCCAAACTCTCCATTCACCTTGGAAAGTTGATGTACGAATCAGGCAAGGTGCTCAACGGCACAGGAGGCGGGCACCCGTGTGCAGCTGGCGCCTACGGGCCTAAGAAAGAAAACATAGAGAAGGCATCATGGCGCATTCTCGATTCGCTGAGATCAAGAATGTCAGTAAAGTAGCGGCTCGAGATTCTCTGTGTCTATCAAGGTCACTGATCCTATTGCTATGGCTGTCCTAAGTTCCTCGGCTTCTGTTCCATATAAGCTGTAGAGCTTCTCCATGAAGTCAGCCGTTGTCTGAGAGTTAAGGAAGACTATGAATGCCCTCGCCCTGTTACCGAACCTAATGTCTCGCATCCCTGAAGCTCTTGAGTAGATGTAGACTGTGTTCTGCACACCTTTGCTCGTCATCACCATGTCCGCGCTCTCTGCCGTGTAAAGGTCAGTGAATAGTATTGCATTCTTGATTGCGAAGTCCCTCAGTTTTCTGAAGACAACGAGGTACTCTATGTCGTGCTTAGCCTTCTCCACCCAACCCTTCGGCATGAAATAAGGCTCTATCGTCTCTATCTTGCCCTGGCTCGAGAGAGTGTAGAGTATCTCTGCTGCATTCTCCATAGTTATCATGACAGGTATGTTCCTATACCTTATGTCATAGCTTACCCCTGCCTTTACTTCTTCCACTGTGAGCGGCATATACTTCCAGTTGAACCTCTCGTTTATCGAATCGAAAATCTTCAGCACCGAATCTGGATTCACCTTAACCTCGACCTTCTCAGTTGGCGGGAAGACAGGCACGTCTATGAAGTACTCGTCCCGATTAGGCGCCTTTATCACAACGTTGAGAAGGATCACGCCTATCGCTGCTATCACGAACTCGATGTAGATTGGAGGTATTGTAGTTCCTGACGGCCTCTGGTAGTAAGCGTTTACCGAGTAGTTTATACCTAGAATCTGGAGCAGGAAGGACTGGTTGCCGTAGTGTATGGCTGAGCCCATGGGCAACGTGTAATTTATGAAGCCCTTGTTTATTGCTCCGGTCTCCTTGTACGCTCCGTTTATCTCGCTAGAGTAGCTTATGCCAGAGATCGAAAGGTTGTTGTTCACCACCTTGAAGCTGAAGGTGCCGTTTCTAAAATCCAGGAAGACTGGAGTTATGTTCAGGTAAGGAATCTGGAAGAGAGCCTTCTCGTATATTCTTGGCGAGAGATCCTCCAGGTCTGCAATGTAATATCCAGGCCCGAATGTTGTGAATGTGTACGGCTTGACTATGCTTATCGGCGGCGTGTTTATGTTGCCAATGTAGATCGAGCTGATGTAGTCCATGCTCGCATTGTATATGTAGACCGCGAAGAGTATGCTCGTGTTTGCTACTGGGACCTTCCTGAAGGGCACCACCACGTTGCCTATGTATATCGAGATTGGTATAGTCTGGCTTATGCCAATCTCTGAAGGCAGGCCCAGTGTCCCATTGTTCTCAAAGTTGAGCCTGAAAGGAAGCTCATCGGTAGTGAAGCCTGTCGCGTTGTATAGCTTCAGATCCACAAGAGAGTAGGAGGCGTTGACTTCGCTGTTCGTGTAGCTTGCATTGTACTGCAATGGTAGCTTAGTGGTGAAAAGAGGTAATGCACCCTTACCACTTATGTTGTATGCATTGCTCTGGGAGAGCGTATACATCCAAGGCCTCTCATAGAGCACCACCGCCATGTCATGTGCCATCTCATTTATGTTTGCCCAAGAAGTTCCAGAGGTATTGCTGAAGGCGACTACGCTCCCTCCCTGGGTATTCACGTATGTGACTGGCCCGTAGTTGCCTCCCTTGCCGAAAAAGAAACTGGGCGAGTTGAAATAGAGCGAGTTAGATACCGAGGATGTCGCATTATAGAATGGATATGTTGAGTTGATGCCGTAGGCGTTCAGCACTGCCAGCGCAGCCTGGTAATTCTGAGTTCTGTTGGTTAGCAGGATACCGCTGTCCTCGGCCTTGTTGAAGTTCTGGCCTACGTAGAGTATGACGTCTCCATTCTTGAGAAGGGTTATTATGCTTGTGGAGTTTGGGTTCGCCGGGTTTGTGGTCGAGCATTTCAGGCCTGGCAGCAGTGGGCAAGGTATGAGTCCCGAGGGTATTATCAGTATCGAGCCTGGTGGAGCATTAGCCACATTGGTGCCGAAGCCTCCAGTGAGGTTTATCTCGCTCAGGCTGCTCGAGTTTCTTATGAGGCCGTAGGTCGTAAGGTACTGGCTGAGGTTGGCGTAGAGAAGGTTCTCGTATTCGGGGTTGGAATAAAGGCATTTGTAGCACGCAGAGCCAACATTTACCAGATAGATCCTCTTTATCGGGTTAGTGGAGAACATTGTGAGGACAGCCTGTCCTGATGTTACATTGGTGAAGTTGTAGTGCACTATCGCATAATCCACAACATCTGCTGAGTTGTTGTAGCTCAATATTGTCGTGTTGCTCAGAGAAGCGCCACCGTGTATCGGGCCGCTCACCGGCCTATGGCTCAAGTATTCCTGTATAGTGGCGTTTGTTACGCTGGAGACATAGAGATATACGCTCGCGAGGACGATGATAAGTATAACTGCTGCAACAATCCCATACAGTGCCAGTCTTAATAGCTTCATGGAAGACCTTATTGCTCCTTCTGCCTCTTGAGCAGGTACTTGTCAACGAAGGACTGCATGTGCCTGGAGAGGAAGTTGGTGTTGTCGTTTATCCTCTTCTGTATCCTGTACACTCTGGCGTGCTTGAATCTTTTGTTTACCTCGACTTTGTATTCGATGCAAACACCTAGCTCCTCAGCTCAAGGTAGCCCATCGAGACCATCCTGTCGAGTATCTCTTCCACCCTAGGGGGCGAGATGCTGTAGGTCTTGCCGAACTCCTCTATGTCTATGGTATTGTTGTGCACCTCTACCCAGTCCTGTATCATGACCATGAGCGACTCGTCTGAGTACTTCTGGAGCTTCATGAGCTCCTCCCCGAGCTTCTTGTTCTCTTCATTCAGCTGGCTAGCCTGTACGGTGAGGTTCCTGTTGGAGGCTGAGAGCTCTTCGTTCAGCTTCTTGACTGTCTTGTACTCGCCAAGGGTTGAGTTGTACTGGTTGAAGAGAGTGCTGTAAGGCTGCGAGATGCCTGAGAGTATGCTCTCGATGGTTGAGTTCATGTACTGGCAGAGAGCGCCCTGCTCAACCGTGTACTGGTCAGAGACCAGCGAAACTACTGACGAGACATTCTTGAGCATCTCTGCCCTTCTCATGGTCTCGCTGCTCTCGGCAGGTATTGAATAAGTAACTGTAAGGGAGTCTGGGCTTATCTCTATTATGTAGAAGAGGTACGGCATCTTCTTTATGTTCCTGCTCTCCACCCTCGCTATCCTCAAAGTCTGGCCGTCAACCTCAGATGCATAAAAAGGAAGGGAGCTGAGCTTCTGACTCATTCCCTCCAGGCTGCCCGAGAGCCTTGCGCTGAAAACGAGCTTCTCCATCTTGGGCTT
>DAHVVD010000042.1 GCA_027328265.1 Microcaldota archaeon | reverse complement strand
TGGTCAGCCTCGACCACCATGCCTCCGCTTCCCACCGCTATCGTCTCTGCACCTGAAAGGTCTGTAAGCGTGATTATCGTGTTGTTCTTAGAAGAGAAGATGTGAGCAACGCCCCATCTCGTCCCCTTAGGCTTAATTTTCTCCTGGACCGCCTGCACCTCTGTCTCATAGCTCAACTCTCCTTTCCTTACCATCTCGTCTTTCTCTGACTTCTGGAGTTTCTTGCCTCCTGTTTGCTTTTGTTGTGCCGCCTTTGCCATTCTATCTTCCTATTATGCTGCCTCTCCGGTCTCCGCCTTGGCCTCCGGAGCGCTCTCTGTCGGAGCCGAAGGCTGTGCAGGCGCCTGAGTCGACTGCGCCTGTTCGATGTTTATCGGCTTGTAGTATCTTATCGAACCCTCATCGGTCTTGCTAACCAGATACCCTGGAGACTTAGCCCTCCTTCCATTCACCGAGATGAAGCCGTGTGCGACAAGCTGCCTTGCCTGCCTCATGGTCTTAGCGAGCCCGAGCCTGAAGACCAGGCTCTGGAGCCTTCTCTCAAGTATGTTCTCTGGCCTGATTCCAAGGAGGTCGTCGAGAACAGCGCCTTCCTTGACAACCCCGTATCTTGAAAGCCTTGCGACTATGTTCTTACCTGTTTCCTCGCCGCTCCTTCCGGAGAGAACCCCTCTCACATTCCTCCTTATCCTCCTTATCTCGCTTGTGGCTCTCCACAGCTCAGTGAGGTTCTTAAGGCCGTAATCGTCTCTTAGCTTGTGCTCGCTGTCTATCCTCTCCTTGTTCCAGATTTCAGACGGCCTCTTTATCTTCTTCCTATTCCTCTTCGGCGCTCCCATTCTATCACTTCTTTTCCTCGCTCGCCTTCTTTGCCTCCTGGGCTGCAGCCTGCACCGTCTTCTTCATGACTCCAACAGTCGCTCCTGTTCTTCCAGTGGACCTTGTCCTCTGGCCCCTTACTTTCTGGCCATACTGGTGCCTGTGCCCTCTCCATGTCTGTATTCGCACCATCGCCTCTACGTCCTGCCTGTTCTTGACGGCGAGGTCTGTGCCTATTAAATGCATGTCGCTCCCTGTCTCTGAGTCCTTCCTCCTGTTTAGCAGGAATCTTGGAATGGCCTTGATATTCTGCGGCTCTTTTATAAGCGTCTCGAGCTGCGCTATCTGCGGGTCGCTCAGGTCCTTGAACCTGGTCTCTTCGCTGACCCCTTGGCCACGGCCATACTCGAGAGCCAGTGCCCTCGCCATCGTGTAGCCTATGCCCTTTATCTGCATGAGCCCCCGCACGATCTTGAAGTTGCCGTTGATGTCTTTTCCTCCAATCCTGATTATGCTTGTAGCTGCCTCTGGCTTTCCCTTTTCATGTTCATTTGCCGCTGCCATTCAAACCCTTAGTGACCTCCAATTAATTAATTAATTAATTCAGAGATAGTATTTTGTCTGAGCCCTCTTAAATACCTTTCTGTCTCGATGGCGGCAGACCGCATGCTAACCAAAGCCTGCCCATCCGCGAGATATTCAGGCATGGATTCAGCCGAAAAGACTTGCAAGTCCTCCAGCCGCTTCCTCCTCGCTCATCTTCTCTTCTTTTGGCTCTTCCTTCTTGGCCGCTGCCGGAGCTGCTCCTGCCGCCGCCGGTGCCGCAACCTGGACGGACTGCGCGTTCTTTATCACGTCCTTTATGTTTACACCGTGCAGCGACTTCGCCACCGACTTCGCCATGGCCTCGTCTGGGGCCATTCCCGCCGCCTTCACTACATGTTCGAGGTTCTGCTCACTTATCTCCTTACCTGCAGCATCCAAAAGGAGTGCTGCGTATATGTACTCCATGATTTCACCAGTATGATATCATTGCTCTTTCTTTCCCTCTGATTTCTCTTCCTTCTTTTCTTCAGCTTTCTCCTCCTCCTCCTTCTTCTCCTCTTTTTTCTCTTCCTTTACGAGAGAATTCACGCCTCCAGCCTGAAGAGAGGCTATGCCAAGCAGCTTCTCTATGATTCCCTTCTCGTATATCCTTGCCTCGACTCCAAGAGTCACTGCCTCGTTTGCCGCCTTGCTTATGAACATTGCTGCGTTGTAAGGCGTTATGAACTTGATCGCAATGGTGAGAGCATTTGCCCCTGCGAAGTCCCTCATTATCTCCGCGGTGAGGTACTGCTCGTCTATCATGAGCACATTCTCCCCGTAGATGAGGTTTCCGTTGAGTGCCGCTATCAGCTTCCCGCGCGCCTCGAAAGGCATCACGTCAAGCATCTTGAGCGCCTTCGAGATTGGCATCGTTATCTTGGCGCCCTTCGCAACAAGCACCTTGCTCCTGGATATCACAACCTTGCCCTTGTCTATCTTGACGTCGATTCCAGCGGTCTTTAGGTCTGTCACCGCCTGTCCTGGTGCGATAGCAGTCTCTCCGGCTTCTATGGTTATGTCTGAGGGCGAGATCTGGTTCGGTTTGGCCGAGAGTTTTAGGCGTCTCGAGCTTATCTTCTTGTAAATCTCTACCGGGTCGTCATTGGTCAAGACGAGCGCGACATTGCCGTTTATGTAAGGCTCGAGCTTTTTGAGCTCCTCGTTGCCCTCGAGTATCCTAAAGATAAGCGTCTTTCTTGCCACTATGAACTTGCCCCCAGGCTTTATCCCATTCCTGACTTTCTGGACAAGCCTGTCAGGCACTGCCTCTATGGGCATCACTCCAACTGTCTTGTACTTCTTTATTTCAGCGCGCGCCTCATTTACAAACTCTATCTTCTCTTTTTTGATCATAAGCGCACCCTCAGATATACCTCACTGGCTTCGACATGGTCAGCTTCACATAGACTGACCTGATGTTATTCTGGCCTACCTTGGCTCCCACAGTCCTGACTATCTCCCCTATGTTCTGGTATATTTTCTCAGGCTCCATGTCCTCGGTGCCCACTATGGAATGCACTGTGGGTAGGTACTTGCCTTTGCTTCTTATGGAGACTGACCTTCCCAGTTCCTTCACTAGGCCCTCTATATTCGTATTAGGCATCACTGGCTTGGGCATCCTGTTCCTAGGCCCCAGAAACTGGCCGAAGTATCTCGCAACCTGAGGCATCAGGCTCGCCTGCGCAGTAAGTGTATAATTAAGTAAGGAGGTCATCCTCTTGGGCTCTTTCGAATAGGATTCGATCTCGCTGGATTCTATGACCTCTATGCCATTCTTTCTTGCCGACTCCATGAGATTTTTGTCGTTCGCAAAGAGAGCGATCTTCCTAACCTTGCCCTTCCCGTTTGGCAGCGCGACCTCGAGGTTGAGCCTGTTGTCCTGCTTGGTGAAGTCTATGTCCTTGAAGTTTATGGCTACCTCTACCGTCTGCTTGAACTTGCGCTTGCCTTTGTTCTCACCAATGAACTTGGTGAATTCCTCTATGCTTATTGGCATGAAATTCCCTCCTGCATATTGCAGTAGTTGCGGGAAAAGTAGCAACTTAATGCCGAGATTATATTTGCATCAGAATGTTTATATAGATATCTTGAAGGCAGCGATAAAAATAACCAAAGGGAAGCAGAATATCCTCTGGCCTACCTCACTTCACTTTACATGTCAAAGAAGAGCCAGAGTAGGTCTGCTATCAGGATTATTACTCCCAAGCCTAGCGCAGTCGTGTTGGCTCTCGCTATGTACATCCAGTACAGGTCGACGAGCAGTATTATTACTCCCATCAGCTGCCCAAGCCTGCGCTTTGTGTTTTTAGCCATATCTATCGGTAGCTAATGAACCTTATGCTTTTTAAATGGTAGGAAAACAAGCAAATACCTGATTGCCCAAGCAAGCGCAGAAGCCATTTATAAACCTATGTTTTATACATTCTGTAGTATTCCTGTAATATTAAAAACACAATAGGTAGTGGTTTGGCTGTGTGGAATAAATTCGAGAATGTGAAAAAGCGCGACGGCTCAGTTGTCCCGTTTGACAGCGAAAAGATAAAGAGCGCGATCTTAAAGGCGATGGTAGCCATTGGGTTCAACTACAAAACCCGTGAGGAAGAGGCCAAGCGGCTGACCAGCTTGGTAACCGAGCGCCTTGAGAAACTGACCAATGCCCCCTCCGTAGAGCAGATCCAGGACACTGTTGAGTCTGTATTGATGGAGAACAACTACACAAGACTCGCCAAGGCGTACATAATCTACAGGAAACAGCACAGGGACCTTAGGGAGGTAGTTTCTCTCATCAATGACATAGACTTGATAGACGACTATCTCTACAACAAGGACTGGCTCGTTAAGGAAAACGCAAACATGGATTACTCCCTTCAGGGGCTTAACAATTATGTCACATCTAAGATAGTCTCATCCTACTGGCTGAATAAGCTCTATCCTGAAGAGGTGAAAAATGCGCATCTCAAAGGCGAGATACATATACACAACCTAAGCGTCCTCGGGCCGTACTGCGTTGGCTGGGATCTCAAGGACCTACTAATCCGCGGGTTTGGAGGAGTAGCAGGAAAGTCGGAATCGAAGCCGGCAAAGCATTTCAGGACAGCGCTTATGCAGGTCGTCAACTTCTTCTACACTCTCCAAGGCGAAAGTGCGGGAGCCCAGGCGTTCTCAAACTTCGATACATATCTCGCTCCCTTCATACGCTACGACAAGCTCGATTACAAGCAGGTAAAGCAGGCCATGCAGGAATTCATATTCAACATGAATGTACCTACCCGAGTAGGTTTTCAGACGCCATTCACAAACCTGACCCTAGATCTAAAGGTGCCTGATTACCTAAAGAACGATGGCGCAGTGGTAGGCGGAAAAATAATGGAGAGCCAATACTCTGATTTCCAGCATGAGATGGACATGCTTAACAGAGCCTTTGCAGAGGTCATGACCGAGGGAGATGCGATAGGAAGGGTCTTCACCTTCCCCATACCCACCTACAGCATAACAAAGGACTTCGACTGGGAGGATGAGAAATACAACCCGATCTGGGAGATGACGAGGAAGTACGGCATACCCTATTTCTCAAACTTCGTAAACAGCGACATGAAGCCAGAGGACACAAGAAGCATGTGCTGCAGGCTCAGGCTCGACACCAGGGAGCTCAAGAAACGCGGCGGAGGCCTCTTTGGCGCTAATCCCCTAACGGGCTCGATAGGAGTCTTCACGATAAATCTCCCTAGACTGGCATACATCTCTAAAACAGAATCGAAATTCTTCGAAAAGCTGAAGGAGGTCATGGACACCTGCAAGGAAGGGCTCGAGATAAAAAGGAAGGTCCTTGAAAAGCTTACCGAACAGGGCCTTTATCCCTACTCAATGCATTATCTCAACGGAGTGAAGGCGGCATACGGCGGCTATTGGAAGAACCACTTCTCAACGATTGGCATAATAGGCATGAACGAGGCCTGCACGAACCTTATCCACGGAAAGGGGATAGCGAGCAAGGAAGGCAGGGAATTCTCGCTAAGGGTACTAGATTTCATGAGGAATGTCCTGGAGGACTACCAGATCGAGACAAATAACATATACAACCTCGAGGCAACCCCTGCGGAAAGCACCACACATTCCTTAGCGCTCAAGGACAAGAGCTCGTTCAAGGACATATTAGCGGCTAACGAATCTGTGTACAAGGCCGGCGCACCGCCTTATTACACAAATTCCTCTAATCTTCCTGTGGGATATACTGACGACGTCTTCGAAACCCTAGTGCACCAGGACGACCTGCAATCAAGATATACAGGCGGCACTGTGATACACATCTTCCTTGGCGAATCGATGCCCTCTATAGAGTCCACAAGAAAGCTAGTAAGGAAAATCGCAGAGAGCTTCAGGCTCCCCTATTACACAATAACGCCAACCTTCAGCATCTGCCCAGGGCATGGCTACATAAATGGACAGCATGAATACTGCCCAAGATGCGACGAGAATATATTGAAAATGGTGGAAAAATGAGAGCAAAAACCGAGATGGCGAGCACCGAAGAGATTCTAGCGAATCATAGGTCGGAAAGGGTAAAATGTGAAATTTACTCGAGAGTAGTCGGCTACCTAAGACCGGTGTCCCAGTGGAACGAAGGCAAGAAGGAGGAGTTCAAGGACCGCAAGACCTATGAAAGGACAAGGGAAGCATACTCCTGACACCGTGAAGATCGGCGGATTCCAGAGAGTAAGCCTGATAGACTATCCCGGCAAGCTCACATCTATAGTCTTCGTCACAGGCTGCAACATGAGATGCCCATTCTGCCAGAACAAGGATCTCATCCTCAAAAAAGACGAGAACCTCGTCCTGTACTCAGAAGAGCTGGTACTGGAGCAACTCAAAAAGTCAAGAAACTTCCTCGATGCCGTGGAGATAACCGGCGGAGAGCCTACACTGCAAAGCGGCCTGAAGGAATTCATAAGAAGATGCAAAGAACTAGGGCTCGCTGTAAAATTAGACACAAACGGCCTGAATCCCCAAATACTCAAAGATCTCTTGGGTGAAGGCCTTCTTGACTACGTAGCCATGGACATCAAATCCTCGCTCGAGCCAGACAAATACGCCGCAGCAGCAGGCGTTTCAAGCAGTCAAATCCTAGGCAAAGTCATGGAAAGCATAAAGGTCATAATGAACTCAGCACCAGATTACGAGTTCAGGACAACTGTCGTCCCCTCTTTGGTTGAGATAGAAGACTTGGCCAAGATAGCAAAAAAGATAGAGGGCGCAAACGCATACTACATACAGCAGTTCAACCCGAAGGACACACTCGACCCCAAATTCTCCAAGTTCACCCCATACCCTCTAGAGGCCCTGATTCATGAACGCAATGGAATAAAAGATAAAGGACTGATTAAAAAATGCGAAGTGCGATTTTGAACAATTGTGTACGAATTATTTTAAGCGGGCCCGGTGGGATTTGAACCCACGACTTACTGGTTAAAAGCCAGCCACTCTAGCCAAGCTGAGTTACGGACCCGAGTATAATCATTTCCTTCCTGAGATCCACTTCGCGAACTCCTTGTGAGGCGAGAACTCGCTCGCGTCTATGATCCTTACCTTAGCTCCGCGGAAGTCGCCGTCCTCGAGCTCTATCGCATCCTTGTACTTAGACATATCTGAGTAGTAGACCTCCTGCCAGTGCTCCTTCCCCTTGATGTAATCGTCTGCCAGCTCTCCGCTGACTATCGGAGGAACAAGCTCGAAGAAGAAGGCGACGCCGCTGCTCCAGAAGAGCAGCTTGGCCCCTGAATACCTGGAAAGGCACTCCTTGGCGAGCTCCTTCTCGCTGACCTTGTAGATGTGGTGAATGTCAACCTCCTTCGGCTCCGTAAGCTTGATCTCCATAGAAAACACCAGAACTCTTTAGCTACCTTCAGGTATAAAATATATGCCTAGACCGAACTGAAAGAAATTTGGAAGCTCTAACTTCATTTCTGGACCTTGCCCAGTCTCTTGTCAGCATCCTCCCAGTTAAGGACGTTCCACCAAGCCTCCACGTACTTTCCGCGGTCGTTCCAGTATTGAAGGTAATAGGCATGTTCCCAGACGTCGAGGCCAAGGATTATCGGAAGGCCTGCGAGGTGCATAAGGTTCTGCTTCTCGACCTGTGTGAGAACCAGCTGGTCTATGTTTGCATCGTAGAGAAGCAAAGCCCATCCGCTTCCCTCCACCGTCTTAGCAGCGTCGCTGAATTGTGCCTTGAAAGTGTCCAGGCTGCCGAAGTCAGCATTTATCTTGTCTGCAATCTTGCCTCCAGGCTTTCCTCCGCCCCTACCTGGCGCTGCCATGTTTTCCCAGAACATGCTGTGGAGCACGTGTCCGCCGAAATTGAAGCTGTAGTCGCGCAGCACGGCACGCATGTCGATAGGGCTGCCTTCCTTCCTTGCTTTCTCTAACTTCTCCAGGGCTGCGTTCGCACCCGTGACGTATGCGGCATGGTGCTTGCCGTGGTGCAGCTTCATTATCTGCTCCGAGATATAAGGTTCAAGAGCATTGTAGTTATAGGGCAATGCAGGAAGTTCATATCTCTTTCCCATTTTTTTACCGTTTAGAATTAGAATCAAAGGCTTAAAACACTTTCGAAAATGTTTCAATCCTAAATTCCACCTTCTGCCCAGTTTCTTTATCATTTATCAAAATCAGGGACACTTTTACCAAAGCCTATATAAGAGAAGAACAGCCAATATCACTTGGTATGCTCTATTGAATTGACCCCAAAAAGCAAGCTAATTGACTTAACTGGAAAAACCGCAATTGTCACAG